>CAKRRG010000063.1 GCA_934394545.1 uncultured Blautia sp. | reverse complement strand
TTGAATCCCAGTTCCTGGTTTACCAACCAGTTTGTGGAGTTTTATAAGGAAAACTATGAAAAAAATTATCATTTTGAAATCTATACAGCTGGTGTACGGACAGTAATGGAACGTGTAAGAGATTATCTTTCAGACATTGGATTTGTCTATGTGATGGAGCCGCAAAAGAAAGAGTTTCAGTATGAACTGGCGAAAAACAGACTGGTTTTCAATGTTATGCAGGAGAGCACAGCAACGTTTTATCCGGGACGGCAAAATCCATTAAATAAGTGGAAAAACCAGTCCAAAATGCAGGAATCCTGTATGGTTAATATGGAGCAGATGAAGGATTGCCGTTTTATCCAGAACTTCCGGGATGAATTTCTGGAATTGAATGATAAGGAAAAACAAGGTGTATTCAGCTGGGAAAATCTGGATGTTTCCGTTATTACAAACAGCGATCATATTATGGAAAAAATGCTGAAAGAAACAGAGCTTTGTAATATCAGCGGAAGCTATCTTTCTGATGATAAAAAAGCAGTGAATAATGGGTTCCCTCTGGAATTTAAGAAGAATAAGGTCTTTTTCGGATATATCAGAAGAAAAAATGATGAGCCAGATGAATTGATCAATGAACTGTTGGAATTTCTGAATGAGAAATTAAAAACAGAGAATTCGGAACAAAATGATATTCCAAAATAATAAAAAAACATTCCGAAACAGAATAGCTTATAACCCCCGGGGTGGGTTGTAGGCTGTTTTTTATTTTGCTAAACTACAGCGTGGAATGAAAGAATAAATAAAAACCTACTTGTACAGTATGGGATGGAGACAATCAAATGAAAAAATATGTAATCAAACGTATACTTCAGCTGATTCCCATTTTGTTTGCAATTACCTTCCTGTCTTTTGGGATGATGAGAATAGCAGGAAGTGATGTTGTAACACAGAAAATGGAGAATACAGGAGCTGTTGTATCAGAAGAGGTAATGAATGCTGCAAGAGTCCAGCTTGGACTGGATAAGCCCTTTTTTACCCAGTATTTTGTATGGCTTGGAAAATTACTTCGGGGAGATATGGGGGAAAGCTATGTGTCCGGATTCTCGGTTTTTGATACCTTTCTATCGAAGCTTCCGGCTACGTTACTTCTCACAGTCACGTCAATTCTGCTTACCATTGTCATTTCCATTCCTCTTGGAATTCTGTCTGCAGTGAAGCAGAATACAATACTTGATTATATCATACGACTGTGCAGTTTTATAGGAAACAGTCTTCCAAATTTCTTTGTATCACTTTTACTTATGTATTTACTTGCAATCCGGCTTCATCTGTTTCCGGTCATTGCACGAGATACCAGTCTGAAAAGCGTAGCTATGCCGGCTATTACTCTGGCAATTGCTATGTCGGCGAAATATCTCCGTCAGGTCAGAGCTACCGTGCTGGAAGAGCTTCATAAGGACTATGTGACTGGTGCCCGGGCTCGTGGTGTGAAGTTTTCGGTCACATTGTGGAAAAGTATTATGAAAGCTTCTCTTGTTACGATTATTACATTGTTAATGCTGTCAGTAGGAAATCTTCTCGGTGGTACCGCTATTGTGGAATCTATTTTTATGTGGGATGGTGTTGGAAAAATGGCGGTGGATGCTATTTCCATGCGTGACTATCCGATTATCCAGGCTTATGTTATGTGGATGGCAATTATTTACGTTCTGGTAAATCTGCTTACAGATTTGTCTTATCGCTTCCTGGATCCTAGAATTCGCCTGGGAGGTGAGGAAAATGAGTGAGATAACAGTACGTGTCCAGAAAATCCGGAAAAATCATATAAAACAAAAACTGATATTTTTCAGTGTACTGGCAGCCTGTCTGGTGCTTCTGGCAATTTTTTCAGAACATCTGTGCCCCTATGATCCATATGCCCAGGATCTTTCCTGTGCCCTTCAGGCTCCAAGCCTTCAGCATCCAATGGGAACAGATACCTATGGAAGGGATATGCTGTCCCGGGTGATCAGCGGAGCAAGAGCCAGTATTTTCTCCACATTTATACTGGTGGCTGTGATTTCCATATTCGGAACTATTGTAGGACTGTGCTGTGGCTATTTCGGCGGAATCCTGGATGCTGTTATGATGCGGATTTCCGATGTATGCCTGGCATTTCCGGGACTTGTATTTGCTATGGCAATTGCAGCAGTTCTTGGTGGTGGCATCCAGAATGCGATTATTGCACTGGCATTGATCAGCTGGCCGAAGTACTCACGAATTGCACGAGGCCAGACGCTGGCATTAAAAAATGAATCCTATATACATGCTGCAATATTGGCAGGTGACAATTCTGTTCAGATTATGGTAAGACATGTTGTTCCAAACATGCTGGGGCCTGTTCTTGTTACTGCCATGCTGGATATCGGAACCATGATGATGGAACTGGCCGGTCTGTCCTTTTTGGGACTTGGTGCCCAGATTCCTATGGCAGAATGGGGAAGTATGATGAGCAGTGGTAGAAGTATGATCCAGACCTATCCGTGGGTGGTTTTATCCCCGGGAGTTGCAATTTTTGTATCTGTAGTTATTTTTAATCTATTGGGTGACACTGTCCGCGATTATCTGGATCCTAAAAACAGTCATTCAAAAAGAAGAGGAGGAATGTAAATGAAAACAAAAAAGATTCTGGCAATTGCATTAGCTGTGGGTATGACAATTGGCTTAACTGCAATGCCAGCAATGGCAGAAGACAAGAAAACATTTGTATTTGGTGATACAACCTTTAATGCAGAGAATGAAGAGGCAGATATCAATCCTCAGAACACTTATGCAGGATGGGCGTGCATTCGTTACGGTGTGGGAGAAACACTGTTTCGTTATTCCGATACCATGGAAATTGAACCATGGATTGCAAAAGAATATGAAAATGTGGATGAGCTCACCTGGAAAATTACTTTGAACGATGGTGTTGTATTTTCTAATGGACGTGCCTGTGATGGACAGGCAGTAAAGGAAAGCCTGGAGTCTCTTATTGCAAATCACGAGAGAGCATCAGGTGATCTTTGTATTGGTACGATTGAAGCAGATGGAAATGTGGTTACAATTAAGACCACAGAGCCGAAGCCGGCATTGATTAACTATTTAAGTGATCCTTATGGCTGTATTATTGATGTACAGGCTGGAATTACGGACAATGGAATTGTAATCGGTACGGGCCCTTATGTTGCCACAGATCTGGTAACGGATGATCATCTTACACTTGTAAAAAATGAAAATTACTGGAATGGGGATGTAAATGTGGATGAGATCACGGTTCGTACTATTTCCGATGGAGATACACTGGCATTTGCACTTCAGGCAGGTGAAATCAATGCTGCCTATGGTATGGCGTATGCAAGCTATCCATTATTTGAGAACGATGATTTTTCATTTACCAGTACTGCAACAAGCCGTGCATTTTATGCGTGGATGAATTTTGAAAGTCCTGTAACATCTGATCCGGCAGTCCGAAAGGCGATTGCTATGGGAATTGACAAAGAGAGCTTTGTATCTGTATTACTGAATGGATATGGATATCCTGCAGTTGGTGCATTCCCGGATACTTTTTCATTCGGCGGACAGAATCTGACTACAGAGAGCTATGATCCGGATGGAGCAAAAAAGGTTCTGGAGGATGCTGGCTGGGTTGATTCCGATGGTGACGGAATCCGCGAAAAGGATGGAACGAAGCTTGTGATCCGCTGGCTTACTTATCCAAGCCGTCAGGAGCTTCCGCTGCTGGCAGAGTCAGCACAGGCAACTCTGAAAGAGATTGGTATGGACGTTCAGGTTAACTGCACATCTGATAATAATACCATTCGCAAAGATCCTACTCTGTGGGATGTATATGCAAGTGCCATGGTAACAGCACCTACAGGAGATCCACAGTACTTCTTTACGTCCTGCACATTGGATGAGTCTGTTTCTAATAATGGACATTATCACAGTGACAAGCTGGAGGAGCTTGCAGCCGAGATGGAGACGGAATTTGATGTGGAAAAACGTTCCGAACTGGGAATTCAGATGCAGCAGACCGTTCTGGATGACAATGCTTATGTGTTCTGTTCTCATCTTAAAATGAGTATGATTATGCAGTCAAATGTAACCGGTCTTGTGGCTCATCCTTGTGATTATTATGAGCTGACAGCAGATCTGGATATTAACTGAATGTATGATGGAGAGTAAAATACTGACCTATGATTCTGTGGAAATATCCTTTGATGGAAAAGCGGTAGTCCATGATGTAAGCTTTTCTCTTGCTCCAGGAGAAATCCTGGGGCTTGTAGGAGAGTCCGGAAGCGGTAAGAGTACACTGATCAAGGCTGCTATGGGACTTCTTGGCCCAGATGGTCTTGTGACAAGAGGGGATATCTGCTATATGGGGCAGAATATTCTGGATATTTCTGAGAAAGAAAAGAGAAAAATCCGGGGCGCAAAAATCGGCATGATTTTTCAGGATGCAGGAGCCTCGCTTTGTCCCATCCGGACAATTGGCGACCAGATTTATGAAAGTATGCGTGCTCATGAGAAAGTGAGCAGAAGTGTGGCAAAAGAACGCGCTATGGAGCTGTTTGACAAATTGAATTTCAAGGACAGCCAGAGAGTGTGGGACAGCTATCCATTTGAATTGTCCGGTGGAATGAACCAGAGAGCAGGAATTGCCATTGCCATGCTGATGAATCCGCCGATTCTGTTTGCAGATGAGCCTACAAGTGCGCTGGATGTATCGGTTCAGCGCCAGGTAATAAAAGAGATGCTAAGACTTCGGGAACTTTTTGGAACTGCAATTGTAATTGTGACTCACGATATCGGTGTGGTCCGTGCTATGGCCGATACCGTTTTGGTTCTGAAAGATGGAAAAACAATAGAATACGGAGAAGCCGGGATGGTTTTGAATGATCCGCAGGATCCGTATACGAAGAAGCTGTTATCAGCAGTACCCAGGCTTAAGAGAAAGGAAAAAGCATGAACACACTTTTGGAGGCTGAGCATTTAACAAAGGTATTTACCCAGAGGGGAAAAGAATCCTTTAAAGCGGTGGATAATGTGAGCTTTTCTCTGCAAGAAGGGGAGACTCTTGGAATTGTGGGAGAGTCCGGTTCGGGAAAGAGTACACTGGCGAAAATGATCACCCGGTTGACTGACATTACAGACGGTATCTTGAAATTTCAGGGAAAAGATATCACAAGATTGAAGCAAAGGCAAATGAAGGATATCTATGGCAATATTCAGATGGTATTTCAGAATCCTGTGGGTTCTTTTGATCCAAGAAGAACTTTGGGAGATGGAATCGGCGAAAGTCTTCGAAACCGAGGGATGAAGAAAGAGGATGTTGCAAAAAGAGTGAAAGAACTGCTGGAACAGTGTGGTCTTGATGCGCAGTTTGCGGGAAGATATCCTTATGAAGTAAGTGGTGGGCAGTGTCAGAGGGCTGCTATTGCAAGAGCTTTGGCAGTAGAGCCCAAAATACTGATCTGTGATGAGGCCACCAGTGCACTGGATGTTACGATTCAGCAGCAGATCATGAAGCTTCTGCAGGAACTGAAGGAGAAACATGGACTATCCTTTATTTTTATCTGCCATAATCTGGCACTTGTGCAGATGTTTTGTGACAAGGTGCTGGTTCTATATGATGGAAAGGTGGTAGAGAGCGGACGTCCTGATGATATTATCAATGAGCCCAAGGAAGAGTATACAAAGAAACTGGTGGAGGCGGTATTGGAATAATAAACCGGAAGTTATATATTCAATAGAACCGGAAATTTATGCAAAATAGGAATAGGTAAATATCCCCCTGGGGAGCTTGTGATGCCTGAGAAATCTGGTAAAATTAACTTCAGCAGCAAGGCATGGGAAATGTCAGAATGCAAATATTATACATAGTTACATGTAACACCTCCACAAATAATTACATGTAGACCTTCTTCTAAGAGACAGTTATAGGCAGGACGCTTATAACTGCCTTTTTCGTGTTCGCAAAGCAACGCACGTTTGGGGGGCGAGATAACCTCATTTTCGTAAAAAACAAGAGCAGATTTTACCAAAAAATTCACCTGAAAAAAAATAAATTTGGTTAATCATAATCGGAACAGATGACTATAATAAGGGACGTAAAAAGAAAAAAGAAGTACTTAACAAAACCTCTTTGTTGAAGGCTGCTAAGCGTTTCAGAATTTTGGAGGAAAAGATAAATGAATACTTTAAAAGCTGAAAAAAGAAGCATGGATGTCAAAGCAAAGAAATTAAGAAGAGAAGGATTTGTAACAGGAAACCTGTTCGGCAGAGAAATTGAAGGCTCCATTCCCCTTAAGTTTACTAAGAAAGAAATTGAGACTCTTTTAAAGAACAACAATAAAGGAAGCCAGGTAATGCTGGAGCTTGAAGGAAAGACTTACGATGCACTGATCAAGGAAGTTGATTATAATCCACTTGCACATGTTGTGGAAGAGGTGGATTTCCAGGCATTGGTAAGCAATGAAATGGTACATTCTACTGCTGAGATTATCCTGGAAAATGAAGATAAAGTTTTGTCCGGTGTTCTGCAGGATGAGTTGAAAGAGGTTGCATATAAAGCCCTTCCGGCAGATTTGGTTGACAAGATTAAAGTTGATGTTGCTGGTATGAAGATTGGTGATACTCTTCGTGTGAAAGACCTTGAGATTGCTAAGAATAAGAATATTCACATCTCAACAGATCTGGAAGCTGTCATCGCAACAGTAACTCCTGTACACAATGTAGTTCCGGAAACTGAGACAGATACAGAGACTGAGGAAACTGCTGAGGAGAAATAAGCAGCGGCAGCTTTTGGAATTGGAGTGAACGTTTGACTTTTGAATATGTGTAAACCCAAAAGGCTGAAATCCGAAAGTTGGATTTCAGTCTTTTTGACCTATTGATAATTAGTTACTGATAAAAACTTTTCACAAATTTCAAAAACTGTTTCACATGTGGCTTCAGAATCCGATTTTTACTGTAGACAATGTAAAAAGTCCGGGCGGCAGATTCGTGGTTCAAAGGAAACATAAGAATCTGGTGGGTGTCAGCCAGATCCCTGGCAGAGCAGGCTGAGAGAATGGAAATGCCAAGACCTCCTGCTACAGATTTGCGGATGGCTTCCAGGTCGTTCATACGGGCTACAATGCGAAGGGAAGAGGCTGGAATATTTCGTTCTTCCAGATAACGGTCAATTTCTTTCTTGGTGCCGGAACCGGTTTCGCGCATAATAAATGGTTCTCCAAGAAAATCTGAGAAATCAAGGACACCGGAATCTGTTTTTTGCTGGTATTGCAGATAATGCTCGTTGACTGGGGTGGCAATTACAAGCTTATCTTTACAAAAAGGAATAAAACAGCAGTCCGGTTCATCAAAGGTATTTCCCACCAATGCCAAGTCTACACTGCCGTCCAGTACTCTTGCCACAGCGCCAAGGCTGTCGGATTGCCAGGAATGGAAGTATACGTCCGGTATCTGGCTGGTAAAGGCACTGAGAATGTCTGGCAGGAGGTAAGAGGAGGGGATTGTGGAAACGGCCAGGTCAATGATCTTTTTATTTTGTCCGGTGAATTCTTCTATAATGTTGCTGCGCATGTTCAGCATATTGGAGGCGCAGTCGTAAAGCTGAAGGCCACGCTGGGTGATGGTCAGCTTCTTGGTGGTACGGATCAGCAGTCGCGAATTCAGTTCCTGCTCCAGGGAATTGATGTGGGCACTGATGGTGGGCTGAGTCAGGTTTAGCTGGCGTGCAGCTTCGGAGAAGCTTTTATTTTCTACTACAGCGACGAAGGCTTCTAATTGTTTGAATTCCATAGGAGATTGCTACAGTAAAATACTGTTTCCTTTCTTGGGGTGAAATTTTGTAACTGATTATTTCTTTACAGATTTAAAACTTCTTTTAATCCATGAATGGCAAAATTCAGCTCTTTTTTCGTATTTTCCGGTCCGAAGGAGAAGCGGATGGTTCCTGCTGGGTAAGTTCCCAGTGTTTTATGGGCGTTAGGAGCGCAGTGCAGACCAACTCTGGTCATAATGCCATACTCGCTGTCCAGCTGCCATGCAACCTGAGACATGTCGATTTCCGGTGTCTGGATGGAGACAACCGCGGTCCGGTCTTTCAGAGATTTTTTTCCAATAATACGGAGATGTTTGCCTGTATCATCCAGTGCCTGCAGCTGCTCCAGAAAGTAGCCTGTAAGGGATAGCTCTTTTTTATAGAGTGATTGCATATGAGGAGAAAATAAACTTTCACCTGTGAATGAATTTGTATTTCTCAGAAATAACAGTGCCTTATGCAGCCCATAAATTCCTGGCAGGTTGGGCGTTCCGGATTCAAAACGGTCCGGAAGGAAATCCGGGATTTCTTCTGTGTGAGATACGCTTCCCGTTCCTCCGGAAATCAGCGGTTCTATTTGCCCTGCCAGTTCCTGGGATATCAGGAAGCCTCCTGTTCCCTGGGGACCGCGAAGCCCCTTATGTCCGGTGAATGCAAGGGCATCAATATGCATTTTTTTTATATCGATTGGTACAATTCCAGCTGTCTGTGCAGAATCTACAATGAAATAAAGATGATGCCGCTGGCAGATTTCACCTAATTCAGTAAGTGGCATGACAGTTCCGCACACATTGGATGCATGCAGTGTGACGATTGCTTTTGTCTCAGGCTTAATAAGGGAATCCACCTGTTCCAGAATCATGGAACCGTCTTCCCTGCAGGGAAGACGGTCAAAGGAAACGCCGTGGGCGGCTAACTGTACAACAGGCCGCATGACAGCATTATGCTCCATGGAAGAAACCAGAATGTGATCCCCTGGTTTTAAAAGTCCTTTTAAGATAAAGTTCAGGCTGGTAGTGACATTTGGTGTAAAAATCACATTTTTGCATTTGGAAAAGTGGAAAAGCTCAGCCAGCAGCTGTCTGGTTTCGTAGAGTACTTCTTCAGCTGAATAAGCGCTGGAATAGCAGCCGCGGTTTACATTGGCTCCGTTCATGGTCATATAATCCATCATGGCCTGTGCAGCACCTGGAGCCTTTGGAAAAGAAGTGCTAGCCTGATCAAGGTAAATTCGATCCATAAGAAGAGAATCCTTTCTACATGTTTATAAGTTGTATCATATCATAATTTATCGAAAATATCTATAAATACTAAAAATAATCCCACATAATCAATTAGAGTTATCTGATAGAAAATGATAAAATAGAGGAAAGATTTGACAGTTATCTAAGGAGGAAAAGAGTTATGAAAGAAACATTGTCAAAGAAAGAGACACCGGTGATCATTGGCGCAGGTGTCATCATCGGAATCATTGCAGTGGCGCTGGTATATTTCGGAAACCCTGCAAATATGGGCTTTTGTATTGCCTGTTTCCTGCGTGATACTTCAGGCGCTTTGGGATTCCACAGTGCAGCTGCGGTTCAATATATCCGTCCGGAAATTATAGGACTGGTACTTGGCTCTTGCATTCTGGCACTTGTAAACAAAGAATTTAAGCCGAGAGGCGGTTCTGCACCTGTAACCCGTTTTGTGATCGGAATGTTCGTTATGATTGGCTGCCTGATGTTCCTTGGCTGCCCATTCCGTATGATCCTTCGCTTAGCTGGTGGCGATTTCAACGCTATTTTCGGTCTGATTGGATTCGTTGCAGGAATCCTTGCCGGAGTATTTTTCCTGAAAAAAGGCTATACACTGAAACGTTCTTATAAAATGCAGCCAGTGGAAGGCAGTATTTTCCCTGTGGTTGAAATAGGAATTCTGCTTCTTCTTATTGCAGCACCGGCGTTTATTCATTTTACAGAAGCGGATGGAGGACCGGGAGCAAAGCATGCGGTAATTGTAATCTCTCTGATCGCCGGACTTCTGGTGGGTGCTATGGCACAGAGAACACGCCTTTGCATGGTAGGCGGTATCCGTGACGTGGTTCTGTTTGGAGAGTGGAAGCTGCTTCTTGGATTTATTGCAATTCTGGTAAGTGCACTGATCGGAAATCTGCTTCTGGGATATTTTAATCCAGGCTTTGCAGGTCAGCCGGTGGCACATACAGACGGTCTCTGGAATGCACTGGGAATGGCACTGGCAGGCTTTGGCTGTGTTCTTCTCGGTGGCTGCCCGCTCCGTCAGCTGGTACTTGCAGGTGAAGGTAATACAGACTCTGCTATTACTGTAATTGGTCTGATGGCAGGTGCAGCTGTAGCACATAACTTTGGCCTTGCTTCTTCTGGAGAAGGACCTACTGCAAATGGAAAAATTGCTGTTGTTATTGGATTTGTTGTGCTGATCGTGATCGCCATGGTGAACTCCATGAGAAAGAGCGAAGCGTGAACAGAATAAGAAATGTGAAAGGAGATCTGCCTTTATGAAAACAATCGATGCAAGAGGACTTTCCTGTCCGGAACCGGTGATCCGCACGAAGAATGCATTGGCATCCGGTGAAAAAGAGTATACGGTGATGGTCGATAATGTAACTGCAAAAGAAAATGTGTCCCGATTTGCAATGCATCAGGGATATCAGGTATCCGTAAAAGAGGACGGCGAAGATTTTATCCTCACTCTGGAAAAATAATGGGAGATTATATAGCTACATTTTTTTCCCACTTTGGGGCAATGGCGTTTAAGAAAAACTGTGAGAAAGAAGGCTATCCGGCAGTGATCATGCCGGTTCCAAGAAATTTAAGCTCTTCCTGCGGAACCTGTGTGAAATTTTCAGGTGATGAAGAAAAGGCAAAAAGCTGGTATTCTGATGAGTTGGAACAGCTGGTAAAAATACTGGAAAACGGAGAGCTTCAGGTTATCTGGCATAGTTGAAATGGAAAAGAGAATCGATAGGAATATCGGTTCTTTTTTCACTTTATAGGAAAGACCGTCTGCGGCGCTCTCCTAAATTGAAAATGCCCGCACGGAGGCGGGCACGACAACAAGAATCAGTCAATCTTCAGAATCAGTTCCAGCACCCGTCTTGCACAGTGCTCTAATTCCGGGCGGCCAAGCTGTCCCATTTCTATGGCCTTTTTCACACGCTCGGGGAAACCGGTTCCCATTTTTACGTCATTTCCGGCCTTGATTTCTTTGTAATGCTCTGCTCTTGTCCACCAGTCGGTTGTAACCATGCCCTTGAAGCCCCACTCGCCGCGGAGAACATCCTCCAGAAGCTCGCGGTTCTCAGAAGCGCGGTGCCCGTTGATTGCATTGTAGGAGGACATGATCGTCCATGGCTGTGCTTCTTTTACAATGATCTCGAAACCTTTCAGATAGATCTCGCGAAGTGCACGCTCGGAAACACGGGAATCGCTGTGCTTTCTGTTGGTCTCTTTGTTATTTGCTGCGAAATGCTTTACAGAAGCTGCAATGTGCTGGGACTGGATACCTTTTACCATAGCTGCGCCCATTTTTCCGGCAATCAGCGGATCCTCGGAATAGTACTCGAAGTTTCTTCCACAAAGCGGATTTCTGTGGATATTTACTGCCGGGGTAAGCCATACAGCAAGATTGTTCTCCTTCACTTCCTCGGCGCCAGCCTGTCCAACCTGCTGAACAAGAGCCGGATTCCAGGTGCATGCAAGAAGGGTTGCACAAGGCCATGCAGTTGTGTTCATGCTGCATTCTCCGCTGATACGAAGCCCGGCAGGACCGTCTGCGGTCATAATGGATGGAACGCCGTAATCCGGAAGATTTCCAAAGCCGAAGGTATTGGAAACACCTACGTTTGGCTGTCCTCCAAGAAGATGAATCAGATCGTCGTCGCTTAGTTGTGCCATAAAATCATCCAGGGAAAGTCTGCCTTCTGCCACATCAATAAACTGCTTTCTGCCAAAGTTGTCGAAAAGTGTGCCACGTGTACAGCTGCGAACTGCAGGGGTAATACCTTCCTCAGTGCCTGGCTCCATTTTCTCAAATACGCATTCATTCATGTCATTGCATGTAGACTGTGGAAGTTCCTCAAAGCTGCCGTCGGAGAGCATACGCTCTTTCAGACTGGTTGGAACAAGATGAGCGGCCAGCTGCTTTGTGATTACATTTTCAGTCAGTTCCATTGTCTGGATGCCTTCCTCAGTGTCACGTACAGAAGTTCCAATGTAGAATTTGTAGGTACCTTTTTCCAGAATATATGCAGATTTCTGGATCTTTCCAAGGTCATCGTAGGAAGCTATGTCAGCTTTGGCAAAGGAAAGGCGGATCTGCTGTGTCTCGCCTGGCTGAAGAAGACGGGTTTTTGCAAAAGCGCCAAGCTGACGGGCTGGTTTCTTCAGAAGTCCCTGTGGTGCTTCAAAATAAATCTGGACAACTTCTTTTCCAGCCAGGTCGCCGGTGTTGGTTACTTGAACTTCAGCGAAAATCTGATCCTCTGTCTCCCACATAGCGGTGGTGTCCAGACCAAAGGTGGTGTAGGAAAGTCCATATCCAAATGGATAGATTACTTTTTCCTGTGCCCCTGGAAGGGTTTCAAAATAACGGTAGCCTACATAAATATCTTCTGTATAGTTTACATAATCAAAGGACTCGTGGAAGTTGGCTGTGGAAGGATAATCGTTTACATCTGCGGCAAAAGTGTCAGCCAGCTTACCGGAAGGATTTCCTTTGCCGGTGAGAAGCTCTGCCATAGCAAGTCCGCCTTCCATGCCGCCCTGCCATCCAAGAAGAGAGGAGGAAATCCGGTCGTCATTTTTTACCCAGGAAAGGTCCATGATTCCGCCGATATTGAGAACGACTACGATATCATCAAAGCGCTCTTTTACCATGGAAAGCATTGCTTTCTCCCTGGCAGTGAGATAGAAGTCGCCATCAGGGAAAACTTCGCCGGAAATTTTCGGCATGGTGGTTTCCGTATCCCATGGATTAAATTCGTTGTTGCATTCAATACTGGAACGATCCCAGCCTTCGCCGGAGAAACGGCTGATCACAACAACTGCAACGTCAGAAAATGCTTTTGCGCCGTCAGCAAGCTCTGGGGAAAGCTCTGGCTCTACCGTCATTCCTGGTGCGGCACCTTTTTCATACTGGTGCTGGATATCGGTGCGGTAAAATGCGGATAATGGCTCATAGATCTGAACGGCGCCTTCCTGCATTTTCAGTCCGTCGTAAAGGTTGTGCACATAGGAAACCATAACATCACCGCTTCCGCCGCCGCCTTTTACATAGTCGAAGCTGCCCTTGCCGAAAAGGGCGATGCGTGTGCCCTCAGCAAGAGGAAGCAGATTTTTCTCATTTTTTAAAAGAACCATACCTTCTTTGGCTGCTTCTTTGGAAAGAAGGATATGTTCTTTGCTTGCGGTAACACGGCCGCTTTCCTTAAGGGGAAGGTTTGGCTGGAATTTAACTCTGGTCCATTTGCTCATTGTGAGATGTCCTCCTGTTTACTTTTTTATGTGAAGTATAGTATTTTCTTTCGTTGAAAATATTGTAATGGAAAACAGGAGTAAGTACTAGATGAAATATTGCTTCTTTTGTAGGTCTTTATTGATATTTTAGATGAAATATTATATATTATCATAATGAATAAATAGTGTATTTTGATTTTAAATCCGTAATATAAGTGTTGTGTATTTTTGATGAGGATGGAAGTCGGGGAATTTGAGTAAAAAAAGAAGGTGAGGCATACTATGAGAGCAGAATATGAAAACGTGCTGGATGATCATTCGGGGAAAATTCATTTTACATATGTAAATACCTGGGATGAACTGTTACCGGCGCACTGGCATGAGCATTTGGAAATTATTTATGTGCTTGGCGGCGATATCACTGCATCTATCAACGATGCGAGTTATGAACTGAAAAAAGGGGACATTTTTCTGGTAAACTCCAATGATATCCATTATACCTATACACACGGGAATACCAGATATTATCTTTTACAAATTCCGCCGATTCATCTGGAAAAAATTTCAGGGAAGTGGAGTGGTTTGAAATTTCAGGAACTTATAATGGGAAAAGATAGTGAGAATCAAAAGTCCGCAGCCCAGGATGATGGTTTAAATAATCAGTTGGGTGAAATATTCCGGGAAATCGCAGATTTTTATAAAGAAAAAAAAGAAGGCTATCATCTTCTGGTGCTTTCATCTGTTTATCGTTTACTTTACATTCTCTATACAGAAGGAATCAGGGCAGAGGAAGATCACGGTACCTTGCGTGATCTGGAGCGGATGAAGCTGTGCATGGAATTTGTCCGGGAACATTATGGAGAAAGGATTGCCCTTGCCGATGCTGCAGGGCTTTTGTCCATCACACCAGAGCATTTCTGTCGTCTTTTTCGCAAATACACAGGACAGACCTTCCTGGCTTATGTAAATCAGATCCGCATGGAGCATTTCCATACAGATCTTCTGGAGACGGATAAAAATATAACATTTCTTCTGGACAAAAATGGGATTACCAATTACAAAGGTTTTCTGCGAAAATTTAAGGAAACTTATGGGGAACCGCCGAAGGAAGTAAGGAGAAGAAAAAACTGAAATATTAGAAATAGTATTAAAGTATTCTTATGGTAAATAAAGTACTTGTAAATTAGCAGGGGCAATGTTACTATGATAAAAGCATATTTCTTATATAGTTCATGGCATGTCAGCCATCTGATTTAAGGGGCAATCTGTATTTTCTGACCGTAAAAATCTGCTTTCTATATGGGAATGAAAAAAGGTTTAGGAAGGTGCACGGATGAAGGCGGAGAAATCTAATTATGAGCAAGTGATCGAGAACTGGCGGGAAAAATTTCTGGAGATGGATCAGGAGACACTGATTCGGAAATTCGATTTAGAGGCAGATGAAGAGGCCTTATATATTACTTATTTTTCCAGAAAACTGCGGATTGACAGAAAGAATGGAGTGATCACCGATCGGGGAGTGCGTCCCGGGTTTGATACGGTGATGAATATTTATAATACCTTTTATTATGCTGCGGAGCATCCGGTAGCATCCGGAAATCTGGTGGCATTCCGGCAGGTGAAGCGTGTCTATCCATTTGAGGCGGCGTACCGAAGAACTATTATTTCCAGGCTTCAGGAGATTTTTTCAGGGAAAACTGCAGAACTGGAGAAGGCTTGTAAGGCTCTTGGGGGCATACCCTTGCCACAGGGAGATGTAGGTTATGTGCTTCCGGTATTTCCATTTCTTAACATAGCAGTGCTGTTCTGGGACAAGGACGAGGAATTTGATGCTCAGGCGAATATGCTCTTTGAATCGGAAATTACAGAGTTTATGCATGAAGAGAATGTGGTATGTGTGGCAGCAGATGCAGTATATTATCTGACACAGGCGGCAGGATTACAGCCGGAAAAAATATATGTGGAGTAATGGAAGCAAAAGGAATGTTGAAAAGGATCCAGCCTTACAATTTGTAAACAGTAACCAAAGTATTAGTCAGGGTTGTATTTATCGGTGTAAAGTGCTACAATGAGAGAGCCTGGGAGGCAGAACTTGCTTCCCAGGCTCTTTATGCGAAAAGTCTGAAGTTATCTCTGAGAATTCGGGTGAAATTTTCCGTAAAGTGGGGTGTGCAGATTGCAGGAATGATTTTTCAAACAGGCTCCAGGAGAAGAAATTCAGGCAGAAGAAACCGGAGGAAATCTTTCATGAAGAAAGAGAGCTTTAAGCAGGGAATTACAGATGGAATCCCCATTGCCCTGGGGTATCTGGCAGTTTCCTTTACGTTTGGTATGATGGCAGTACAGGGTGGTCTGACTATCTGGCAGGCTGTTCTCATTTCCCTGACCAATCTGACATCAGCAGGACAGTTCGCTGGTCTTGATATTATCATAGCTGGAGGTTCCCTGTGGGAAATAGCACTTACCCAGCTGATCATCAACTTAAGATACTGCCTGATGTCTTTTTCGCTTTCACAGAAATTACGGCGAGACGAGCCATGGGGGCACCGTTATGCCGTGGCGTTCGGCGTGACGGACGAGATTTTCGGAGTCAGTGCCAGCAAACCGGGGAAAGTCAGTGCGTTCTATAATTACGGTGTTATGAGCGTGGCAATCCCGGGATGGACTCTCGGAACCCTGCTTGGCGCTATTTCCGGAAGTATTCTTCCTGCTTTTATTATGAGTGCACTTGGCGTTGCCATTTACGGAATGTTTCTGGCAGTTATCATACCACCATCAAAAACAAACAGAGCTGTGCTTCTGGTAGTGCTTGGAGCTATGGCTGTGAGCGCATTATTTGCCTGGGTTCCTGTATTATCAAAAGTATCATCCGGATTTGTGATCATCATCACTACAATTCTGGTAGCCGGACTGGCAGCATGGCTTTGCCCGGTGGAAGAAGAGAATGCCAAGGAGGAAGCTCATGAAGCCTGATGTTTATATTTATATCCTGGTTATGGCAGGAGTTACATATTTGAT
>CAKRRG010000062.1 GCA_934394545.1 uncultured Blautia sp. | reverse complement strand
GGTTTCAGACCAGCCATACGGCACTTGATATCAAGGAATTTCTCAGCACCAAGGTCAGCACCGAATCCAGCCTCTGTGATGGTGTAATCAGCAAGCTTCAGAGACATCTTGGTAGCTGTTACAGAGTTACATCCGTGAGCGATGTTTGCGAATGGTCCTCCGTGAACGATTGCAGGTACATGCTCCAGTGTCTGAACAAGGTTTGGTTTCAGAGCGTCTTTCAGAAGCGCAGTCATAGCGCCCTCTGCATGAAGATCACCAGCTGTTACCGGTTTCTGTTCGGACGGTTTGCCATATGTATAACCGATGATGATTCTGGAAAGTCTTTCTTTCAGATCTTTGATATCGCTTGCAAGACAGAGAACTGCCATGATCTCGGAAGCTACAGTAATGTCATAGCCATCTTCACGAGGCATACCGTTTGTTCTTCCGCCAAGTCCGTCTACGACATTACGAAGCTGACGGTCATTCATATCTACACATCTTCTCCATGTGATCTTACGAGGATCGATGTTAAGAGCATTGCCCTGGAAGATATGGTTGTCAATCATTGCTGCAAGAAGGTTGTTTGCTGCGCCGATTGCGTGGAAGTCACCTGTAAAGTGAAGGTTGATATCCTCCATCGGAACAACCTGTGCATATCCGCCGCCTGCTGCACCACCTTTTACACCGAATACCGGTCCAAGGGATGGCTCACGAAGTGCAACCATAACGTTCTTGCCAAGCTGCTGCATAGCGTCTGCAAGACCAACTGTAGTAGTGGTTTTTCCTTCTCCTGCAGGAGTCGGGTTGATAGCTGTAACCAGAATCAGTTTGCCATCTTTCTTATCTGTCTCTTTTAACAGGTTGTAGTCAATTTTTGCTTTGTATTTACCATACTGCTCAAGATATTTGTCCTCAATACCTGCTTTAGCTGCAATCTCAGTGATTGGCTTCATTTCACATTCCTGTGCAATTTCGATGTCACTTTTAAACCCCATAATAAAAGCTCCTTTCGTTGTTAAAGATTAAATGGTTTATATGACCGATCCTTAAAAAGGCAACGGCATTTCCCTCATATCAGGGATACCTCCCGGTAAAAAAAGGGCAGTATCTGATGATTCAAATACTGCCCAGACGGTCGGCTTAAAATTACTGTTTCTGCTGTCAGCAAAAATATGGCGTAACTGCTGTAAACAGTAATCCTCATGATCTGCTTCTGAAGTCCCTGTGGTTAACTCCACGATCCGTCAGTATTCAGAAGCTTTTCAATTGATGTGTTCATTGTAACACCTGTAAAAAAATTTGTCAAGAAATTAACAGATGGCATTATTGTCAAAATAATGTGCGAATATTTGTGGAAAATAACAAATGCTTTACAAGGCTTTAGAAAGCTTTTATAAAAATTTTATGAGCTGGATAGTTGCGTAGAATGGCAAGTATTGTTAGAATAGAAACTGTTCAGATACTTCAATAGCTTAATTGGAAAGGTGAATAATGAAATGAACAGAACTGAATTTCTGGATACATTGCGAAGTCAGCTGTCAGGACAGATGCATGAAGGCAAGGTGGCAGCACATGTACGTTATTATGAAGATTATATTCAGTCACAGGTGCGTAGCGGACGCAATGAGCAGGATGTTCTTGCTGAACTTGGGGATCCAAGGCTGATCGCAAGGACGTTATTAGATACAGATGTGGACAATGGACAGCTGGATTATGAAGAATACAGTACGTATTCAGATGATTCCCGGAATCCTCAGGACTCTGGAGAAAAGAAGGTACATGTCTGGCGCTTTGATACCTGGTACAGTAAGCTGCTGGGTGTGGTGCTCCTGCTGATCATCGTATTTCTGCTGCTTCATATTCTGGTGGCAATCATTCCGTTCTTTGCGGTATTGGCAGTGATTTTGTTTATTGTGTCATTGATCAAGAATCGCAGCTGACATAGAATACATTTTTAGGAAAGGTTTTTAAATGAGCAGTATAACGATAGAAGAATTAAAAAAATTACCGGCGGATTCCTATCAGATCATAGATATCCGTAATGAGATTGAGATTTCCCATGGCGCAATAAAGGGGGCCGTGGCTTGTAAGGAAGAGGAGATCCTTGAGAATCCGGAGGTTGATAAAAGCAGAAAGCTGGTTATCTGCTGCAGCCGTGGAATTAAGAGCCAGGAAGCAGCGGAGAATCTGGCTGAACAGGGATTGGATGCAGTAAGCCTGGAGAAGGGATATATTGCATGGCTTATGGATGCGATGAAGAGTTCTCAGGATGAGGATTTCGCTAAGAATGTGGAGCTTAGTCTTCGTAAGAAATTTAAGAAGAAAATCTGGTCGAAATTTACCAAGGCCATTAATACGTATGAACTTGTGAAGCCGGGAGATAGAATTGCAGTGTGCATTTCCGGCGGCAAGGATTCTATGCTGATGGCAAAGTGTTTTCAGGAACTGAAGCTTCATAACAAGTTTGATTTCGAGGTGAAATTTCTGGTAATGGATCCAGGCTACAGCCCGGCGAATCGTCAGGTTATCGAAGAGAATGCAAGAAAGCTGAATATCCCTATTCGCATTTTTGAGTCTGATATTTTTGAATCTGTATTCAATATAGAGAAATCTCCCTGTTATCTTTGTGCAAGAATGCGTCGGGGACATCTGTATGCCTTTGCGAAAGAAATGGGATGTAATAAGATTGCCCTGGGTCATCATTACGATGATGTGATCGAGACGATTCTTATGGGAATGCTTTATGGTGCACAGGTGCAAACTATGATGCCCAAGCTTCACAGTACTAATTTTCAGGGAATGGAGCTGATCCGGCCTTTATATTTAGTACGAGAGGACGATATCAAGGCATGGCGTGATTACAATGACCTGCATTTTATCCAGTGTGCATGTAAATTCACAGACACCTGCACGACCTGCAATAATGAGAACCGCTCTAAGCGTGTGGAAATCAAGGAACTGATCCGGGATCTGAAGAAGGTGAACCCATTTGTGGAAGGTAATATTTTCAAGAGCGTGGAGAATGTAAATATTGATACGGTTGTTGGATATAAGCAGCACGGAGAGAGACATTCTTTTCTGGAAGATTACGATAAGGAATAAAGAAAGAATGAGCCAAGGTCTGTAATTGAGAAAGACCTTGGCTCATTTTGAGTTATTTTCCGATTTTTCCAAGAAGCCATACGCAAAGCATAATGATCAAAATGGCGGTAAAGATTCCGACCATTCCTTTGCCCATGATTTCAAGTGCAATAATGACGTTTGATGTATTCATGATAAAGACCTCCTGTTTTATAAGAAATTTGATACCAGGTTGATGACCATGCCTCCTGCAATAACGGAAGCAATTTGTCCGGACACATTTGCTCCGGCTGCCTGCATAAGAATTACATTGGTAGGATCCTCTTCTATTGCCATTTTCTGAACTACACGTGAGGACATTGGGAAAGCAGAAATCCCGGCAGCGCCAATCATAGGGTTGATTTTTTTCTTACGGAAAAGATTCAGGAATTTTGCCAGGAGAACTCCTCCGATGGTATCCATTACAAAAGCAAAAAGTCCGATTACCAGAATCAGCAAAGTTTCTTTTGTTACAAACTGATCTGCCCGCATGCTGAAGGAGATGGTGATTCCAAGAAGAAGCGTGATCAGGTTTGCCAGAATGTTCTGGGCGGTGTCAGACATTGTTCCAAGAACGCCACATTCCCGGATCAGGTTGCCAAACATAAGAAAACCAACTAGAGCAACGGACTGAGGAGCTACCAGACCCACAATTACGGTCACTAGAATTGGAAAAGCGATCCGCATGGTTTTGGAAACTGATTTTGGATTGTATTCCATATGGATGCATCGTTCCTTTTTGGTGGTTACAAGGCGGATGGCAACAGGCTGCACAATGGGGACAAGTGCCATATAGGAGTAAGCAGCAACGGCAATGGCTCCAATGTATCTGGAATTCAGGACCTGAGAAACCAGAATAGAGGTGGGGCCGTCAGCGGCGCCAATGATTCCTATAGAAGCTGCATCTTTTAAGTCAAATCCCAGGATTGCAGCAAGGAGAATGGCAGCAAAGATACCAAATTGTGCGCCTGCACCAAACAGGAACAGGGAGGGATTAGAAAGCAAGGGACCGAAGTCAATCATGGCGCCGATTCCGATAAAAAGAAGGATTGGCATTACCTCAGATGCTTCAATTCCCACTTGAAAAAGCCATTCAATTACTCCGTTAGTCTGAATACCTCCTGCCAAAGTCTGGTTTAAAACTCCCGAAAAAGGCAGGTTTACAAGAATAGCACCAAATCCCATTGGCAAAAGCAGAGCCGGTTCGAAGCCTTTTTTGATTGCCAGCCAGATTAAGGTGATTCCTACAGCGAACATAATAAGCTGCTGCCAGGTAAGAGCCATGATTCCATTTGTTAAAAATTCCATTTTGTTTTCCTCCGTTTCTTTTTTATATAAAAAAAGACTCTTATTACAATAATACATACCTGAGGATAGGTGAATATTGTAATAAAAGTCTTGCCATTTCAATTCTCTGCGGGCAACAGTCCATGAAAAAACTGTCTGCCGTTCTGACGCATGAAAATCCATATACGAACCGATTCTACTGTGTCTGAGAAACAGGTTCCATATGCCAGCTACTCCCTTTTATTGGATGCTTATATTAATTTGATGTTGTCATTATAGTCTACACCTGTGTGTCCTGTCAATATAAAAAATCTGATCGTAACCAGTTCAATGCTTGTAAAAAATTCAGCACAGGTATATGATGAAATAACACGAAAGTCAAAAGTTGTATCGCACAAGTTACCATACAAGTTGTCGTGCAAGTAAAATATGAATCAAAGGAGTTACATTATGCTGTATTTTGAGAATGATTATTGCGAAGGTGCGCATGAAGCAATTTTAAAAAGATTACTGGAGACTAATATGGAAAAGGTTCCGGGATACGGTCAGGATTTTTATTGCGATCAGGCAAAGGAAAAAATAAAAAAAGCATGTGGCTGTCCCGAGGGAGAGGTCTATTTCCTGGTAGGAGGAACCCAGACAAATGCAGTTGTGATCGCGTCCATGCTGAATCGATACGAAGGTGTGCTTTCTGCTGTCACCGGGCATATCAATGCTCACGAAGCAGGCGCGATTGAATTTACCGGTCACAAGGTTTTGCCTTTGCCGCAGAAAGAAGGGAAAATTTCCGCTGAAGATCTGGACAATTATCTTAAGACGTATTACGCTGATGGAAGCTATACACACATGGTTTTCCCGGGAATGGTATATATTTCCCATCCTACAGAATACGGTACCCTGTATACCAAAAAAGAACTGGCAGATATTTCCCGCATATGCAGGGAATATGAGCTTCCATTATTCTTAGATGGTGCCAGACTGGGGTACGGACTGGTGGCAGAGACAGATGTGACGCTGAAGGATATTGCAGAATATACAGATGTATTTTATATTGGTGGCACAAAGGTGGGCGCTCTGTGTGGAGAGGCTGTTGTTTTCCCCAAAAAGGCACCAAAGCATTTCTTTACCATGGTGAAGCAACAGGGAGCGCTTCTGGCAAAAGGCAGGCTGCTTGGAATTCAGTTTGACACACTTTTTACAGACGATCTTTACCTGGAAATCAGCAAGAATGCTATTGAAACAGCGGCAAAACTGAAAGCGGCTTTAAAAGAGAAGGGCTATAAGCTTTTCATCAATTCCCCAACGAATCAGATCTTTGTTATTCTGGAAAATAAAAAGATGGAAGAACTGGGAGAAAAGGTGAAGTTCAGTTTCTGGGAAAAATATGATGAGAATCATACGGTTGTCCGCTTTGCAACCAGTTGGGCTACAAAGTCAGAAGATATGGATGCCTTGATCCGGATTTTATAAGAAACATTATTTCTTTGTGAGCTCTGTGTCAAGCGGACCTGGAATATCCGCTTGGCATAGAGCTCACTATTTTAATACAACAACTTGTCTATATGTGCATACAAGTTGTAATATAGAAAACAGGAGGATGAAACCATGACAGAAAACGGAAAGCCGAAGTATTTCACGTTGATGGAAGAACTGAGGGAGGAGATCACTTCTGGCAGAATCCAGCCGGGAGAGAAGCTGCCATCGGAGAATCAGCTGACTGAACAGTATGGCCTTAGCAGGCATACCGTGCGTAAGGCTCTTGGCATTCTGGCGCAGGAAGGATATATAGAAGCCTGTCACGGCAAAGGAACCTTTTGCTCAGAGAAAATGCGCCATATGAAAAAGTCCAGAAATATTGCAGTGGTGACCACCTACATTTCCGACTATATTTTTCCAAGACTGATCCAGGGCATAGATAACGTGCTGTCTGAGCGGGGTTATAGCATCATTCTGAAAAATACAGGAAACAGCCGTCAGAAAGAAGCGAAATGTCTGGAGGAACTTTTGCAAAAGGATATTGACGCACTGATCATTGAGCCAAGCAAAAGCCAGCTTACCTGTCGTCATCCCAGCCTTTATGAAAATCTGGAAAAATATCAGATCCCATATATTTTTATCCAGGGAATCTACACTGAAATGAAGAACAAGCCACATATTCTTATGGATGATGCAAAGGGGGGCTATCTTGTTACAAAGTATCTTCTGGATCAGGGACACCACAGGATCACCGGTTTTTTTAAGGCGGATGATATTCAGGGAATCCAGAGACATAAGGGCTATGTAAAAGCACTGCAGGAGGCTGGGGTACCTTATGATCCGGATCTGGTGGTGTGGTTCCATACAGAGGACCGGCGGAGTAAGCCATCTATGATGGTAAAAGAGATGGTAAAAAGCGGACAGCTTCCAGATGGAATTGTCTGCTACAATGACCAGATTGCTGTGCAGGTGATAGAGGCTCTTGAGATCTGCGGACTACGTGTCCCAGAGGATGTTTCCGTTACAGGATATGACAATTCTCTCTATGCCCAGCGTGGTACAGGAATCACTACGATAGCCCATCCTCAGGAAAAGCTTGGGGAAATGGCAGCAGAGCTGATCCTGGAGAAAATCAATGGAGTGCCGGAACAGGAAAGTAAAGTTGAGCGCCTGATTCAACCGGAGCTGATTATTCGCGGATCCTGCAGAAGGTACAACTGACGGAGTATTATCTGTGACGATTAACAATAGTTAAGCGGATATTCCAGGTCCGCTTCGCTACTTGCTTGATTCGGTTAAATAACAATATTGACAAATATATATAAAACAGGAGGAATATTGCAATGAAAACAGGTAAAAATTACAAATTTTGGTTTTGCACAGGTTCACAGGATCTTTACGGTGACGAGTGCCTTCGGAAGGTAGCAGAGCATTCCCGTATAATCGTGGAAGAACTTAATAAGTCCGGAATGTTCCCGTATGAGATCGTATGGAAACCAACGCTGATCACGAACGAGCTGATACGTAAAACCTTTAATGAGGCAAACTCAGACGAGGAGTGTGCTGGTGTTATTACCTGGATGCATACCTTTTCCCCGGCGAAATCCTGGATCCTTGGTCTGAAGGAATACAGAAAGCCGTTATGCCATTTACATACACAATTCAATCAGGAAATTCCTTATGACACCATTGATATGGATTTCATGAATGAAAACCAGTCTGCACATGGCGGCCGTGAGTATGGACATATGGTAACCCGCATGGGAATTGAGCGCAAGGTTATTGTAGGGCATTGGGCTGATAAGAGAGTCCAGGAGCGTCTGGCATCCTGGATGAGAACCGCTATTGGTATTATGGAGAGCAGCCATATCCGTGTGTGCCGTGTTGCAGACAACATGAGAAATGTAGCTGTTACAGAAGGTGACAAGGTAGAGGCTCAGATTAAATTTGGCTGGGAAGTGGATGCTTATCCGGTAAATGAAATCGCAGAATATGTAAATGCTGTTTCCAAGGGAGATATTGACGCTCTTGTAGAAGAATACTATAATAAATATGATATTATTCTGGAAGGAAGAGACCCGGAAGAATTTAAGCGTCATGTAGCAGTACAGGCAGGAATTGAGATCGGTTTTGAGAGATTCCTGGAGGAAAAAAACTATCAGGCAATTGTAACTCATTTTGGTGATCTTGGAGCACTGAAACAGCTTCCGGGACTGGCTATCCAGAGACTTATGGAGAAGGGCTATGGATTTGGCGCAGAGGGTGACTGGAAGACAGCTGCAATGGTTCGTCTGATGAAGATTATGACAGCTGGCATGAAGGATGCCAGGGGAACTTCTATGATGGAGGATTACACATATAATCTTGTTCCTGGAAAAGAGGGAATCCTGCAGTCCCATATGCTTGAGGTATGCCCATCTGTAGCAGACGGAAAGCAGGCTATTAAAGTATGCCCGCTTAGTATGGGAGAGAGAGAAGATCCTGCAAGACTTGTATTTACATCCAAGACAGGCCCTGGGATTGCAACCTCACTGGTTGACCTTGGTGACAGATTCCGTCTGATCATCAATGATGTAGATTGCAAGAAGGTTGAGAAGCCTATGCCGAAGCTTCCTGTAGGAAGTGCATTCTGGACACCACAGCCGGATTTGGCTACCGGTGCAGAGGCTTGGATTCTGGCAGGCGGCGCACATCACACTGCCTTTACCTATGACCTTACCGCAGAGCAGATGGGTGACTGGGCTGCAGCAATGGGAATTGAAGCTGTATACATTGACAAAGATACTACAATCCGTAGCTTTAAGAATGAGCTTCGTTGGAATGAAGTTTCATTCCGCAAATAAAAATCCAGATGTCTGTAAATACGTGGGAGGCTGGGCCGACCGCGTATTTGCGGCATTTTATAAAAAAGAAAAACGGGAGGATTTTACACATGGGAGCAGCAGAAGCAAAAAAGGCAATTCTGGACAATAAGACTGCACTTGGAATTGAGTTTGGTTCCACAAGGATTAAGGCAGTTCTGGTAGATGGAAATAACGCACCTATCGCATCCGGTGGACATGAGTGGGAGAACCGTTATGAGAATGGTGTATGGACATACAGCCTTGAAGATATCTGGTCCGGTATTCAGGACTGCTATCAGCAGATGGTAAAGGATGTAGAGGAAAAATATGGCGTAGAGCTTACAAGTGTTGGAGCCATTGGAATCAGTGCCATGATGCACGGCTATATGCCATTTGACAAAGCTGGAAAGCTTTTGGTTCCATTTCGAACCTGGAGAAATAATATTACAGGAGAGGCAAGCAGAAAGCTGTCTGCGCTTTTTCAGTATAATATCCCACAGAGATGGAGTATTGCACATCTTTACCAGGCAATTTTGAAGGGTGAGCCACATGTAAAGGATATTGATTACATTGCAACCCTGGAGGCCTATGTACATTGGAAGCTGACCGGACAGAGAGTCCTTGGAATCGGTGATGTTGCCGGAATGTTCCCGGTAGACAGTACCACAAAGGATTACAACGAGAAAATGGTTCAGCAGTTTGATGGGCTGGTTGCTTCTTATGGATTCCCATGGAAGCTTCGGGATATCCTGCCAAAATGTCTTGTTGCAGGACAGGATGCAGGCTGCCTGACAGAAGAGGGTGCAAGGCTTCTTGATGTAACCGGTAAGCTGAAAGCCGGAATTCCAATGTGTCCGCCGGAGGGGGATGCAGGTACCGGAATGGTAGCGACCAACAGTGTTGCAAAGCGTACCGGAAATGTTTCGGCAGGTACTTCTGTATTTGCATCCATTGTTCTGGAGAAGGAATTATCTGCACCGTATTCCGAGATTGATATGGTTGCGACTCCATCCGGACATCCGGTTGCAATGGCCCATTCCAATAACTGTACTTCAGATCTGAATGCATGGGTAAATATTTTCCATGAGTTTACAGAGGCAATGGGAATAGAAGCTGACATGAATAAGCTTTTTGGAACTTTGTATAATAAAGCAATGGAAGGTGACGTGGACTGTGGCGGATTACTTTCTTATTGTTATTTCTCAGGCGAGCATATGACTGGATTTACGGAAGGAAGACCGTTGTTTGTCCGTTCTCCAGAGAGTAAATTTAATCTTGCAAACTTTATGCGGACCAATCTTTACACCTGTCTGGGTGCAATGAGAGTGGGGCTTGATATTCTGTTCAAAAAAGAGAATGTGAAGGTTGACCGTCTGCTTGGACATGGCGGACTGTTTAAGACAAAAGGTGTGGGACAGCAGATTCTTGCTGACGCTGTAAATGCACCGGTTTCCGTTATGGAGACTGCCGGTGAGGGCGGTGCATGGGGAATTGCAGTATTGGCTTCTTATCTTGTAAATAAAGAGAAAAATGAAACTTTGGAAGATTTTCTGGATACAAAGGTATTCGCAGGAAACCAGGGAAGTACTCTGAACCCGGATCCGGAAGGTGTTGAGGGCTTCAATATGTTTATGGAAAGATATATGAAGGGACTGTCAATTGAGCGTGCAGCTGTAGATTCGAAAATCTGGTAAGAGAATAAGAAGAGACCTTCCGCATATCAGAATGTGAAATTTCACAGGGTGCTGGTATGGGGAAGGTTTTTTGTGTTATAATGGGCGTCAGAGCCAACTTATTTGTATCATAGATACACTGTGCATGGCGAGTAAACAATAAAGGAGACGCACATGGTTTTCAGTTCAATGCTCTTCCTCTGGATTTTTTTGCCTCTTGTGCTGGCGGTCTATTATATAAGTCCAAAGAATATCCGCAATGGGATCCTGGTATTTTTCAGCCTTCTTTTTTATGCATGGGGAGAACCGGTTTATATATTTCTTATGCTGTTTTCTGTGGCAGTGAATTTTGCCGGAGGAATCCTGATAGAGAAGAATCCGGAGAGGAAAAGACAGATCCTGGTTCTTACACTTGTGATCAATCTGCTGCTTCTGGGATATTTCAAATATTTAAACATTGTAGCACTGCCTATTGGGATTTCTTTTTATACCTTTCAGGCATTGTCCTATGTGATTGATGTATACCGTGATGAGGTACAGGCACAGCACAATTTCTGGAATATGCTTTTATATATTTCTTTTTTTCCTCAGTTGATCGCAGGACCTATTGTAAAGTACCGGGACATTGCAGCTCAGATTACCGGGCGTAAGGAAACCATTGAGAAATTTGCCGCCGGTGTAATGCGCTTTTGCTGGGGACTTGGGAAAAAGGTTCTGTTGGCAAATGCTTTTGCCCAGGTGGTGGATGAAATTTTTAAATATGGTCCTTATGCGGTGACCAGAAAAGCGCTGTGGCTTGGGGCGGTCTTATATATGCTGCAGATTTATTATGATTTCTCTGGATACTCCGATATGGCTATTGGCTTGGGAAAAATGTTTGGATTTGAATTTCAGGAGAACTTTAATTATCCTTATACCTCCCATTCCGTGCAGGAATTCTGGCGCAGATGGCACATTTCTTTATCCTCCTGGTTTCGCAATTATGTGTACATTCCTCTTGGAGGAAATCGGAAGGGAACTGTCTGCACTTATCGAAATCTGCTGATTGTTTTTTTCCTTACAGGAATGTGGCATGGGGCAGGAATGGCATTTATTTTGTGGGGGCTTTACCATGGACTATTTCTTATCCTGGAAAGGGTATGGCTTGGGAAAAAGCTGGAGAAGCTGCCGGGAATTGTTGGCTGGACATACGGAATGACCGTGGTTTTCTTCGGCTGGATCCTGTTCCGTGCAGAAGATCTGTCTCTGTTTTTTACCTATGTGAGAAATATGTTTGTATCCCACGGTGGAACTATCCTTATCTGGACATACCTTGACAGTAAGATGATTTTCCTGATTATTGCAGGAGCAGTATTTGCCGGAGGAGTGCAGAAGCTGTATGGAAAAGCCAGAGTGCATTTCGCAGGAAAGATTCCGGAGAATGGCGTAGTAACGATTCCAAGGCTGGTTGCCAGTATGGTGATTTTCTGGCTTTGTGTGGCGGCGCTTGTAAATAATAGTTACAATCCTTTTATATATTTCAGATTTTAACAGGAATAATATGAAAAAACAGAAAATACTGATAGGATTATTTGTAGGAAGCCTGATTTTGCCCGGTACAGTATGGGCGGCTTTTTCCAATCATTTTGACAAAGAAAATAATGAAAACAGAGAACTGGCAAATTTCCCGGAGGTAGACCTGACCTCTCTTGCAGAATTTCCGGAACAGTTTGAGGCCTATTATAAGGATCATGTTCCCTTCAAAAATGACCTGGTAAAATTCAGCAATTTTGTTGATACCAGAATCTTCCGGAATACGAAAATCGGGGATGTGGTAATTGGTAAGGAAAACTGGCTTTTTTACCTGCCTGCAAAGAAGGGAGAAGATGCCATGGCGGATTACCAGAAAACCAATGTATATACACTGGAGAAAAGTGCCGAGATCGCAGAAAAAATAGAACGGGTAAGAGACTGGTTTCTGAAAAAGGGTGTGGATAAGTTTCATTATTATGTGGCCCCCAGCAAGGAGACTCTTTACCCGGAATTTATGCCGGATAAGCCGAAGGTAATTGGCGTGGGGGATTCCAGAATGGAAACCTTCGCCCGGTACATGAATGAAAATTCTGATGTGGCATTTGATTTTCTGGCAGACTATCTGGAACGATATTCAGAAAAATATCAATTATTTCGAAAATACGATACTCATATGAACAATCTGGGTGGTTATATTACGAATGAAAAAATTGTAAAGGATTTGACAGGAGAATGTCTGCCCATAGAAGCAATCCAGGTATTGATCGGAACAAAGCCTTGCCGCGGAGACCTTTCCAGAATGATCGGACGTTATAAGGAGCTGGATGATGACCGGGAGTATGGATTGGACTACTTCCATGTAGGTGTGCGATATAAGGTAAAAAAGGAAATCAGCGAGGGCGGCGAGGAAATTCTGAAGGTTTTTAAATCTAATTCTGAGAATGAGAAGACATTGATGGTAATTGGAGATTCCTTCCGGCTGCGCCTGGAGAAATATATGCCTTACCGATATAAGAAAGCGGTATTTGTAAGAATCGACGATTTTACCCCGGAGCTTTTGGAAAAATATGAACCAGATGATGTGGTGCTGATCACAGTGGAGCGTGATCAGAGGTACATGGAGAATCTGGATAGTTACATTATACAGGAAGTTGAAAAATAAATGATATAATAAAGAAGATATTGAGATTTCTTGATATTGAGAGAATCGTCAGAATATAACATACAATATTGACAAGAAGTTGAGCAAATGATATTCTGATATTAACTTTTCGGTCGAAAAACTTTTTCAGAACATTCCAAAGGAGGACATTATGAGTAGGAAAAGAATTACAGCGATTTTATTAGCATCTTTTATGGGAATCAGTGCGATGCCTTCTACAGCGTGGGCAGCAGATTCTTATAAGGAAACAGAGAAAGCTGCATTTGCCAAGATGATCGAAGCAATCGGTGCTGATTATGCAGAGAGCCTTTCCCAGATGAATGCAGAAGAGGTTAAGGGCAATGCAGAGATGAAGGTAAGTCTGGATGATGGCGGTAAAGCAATCCTTGGAATGCTGTCTTCTATGGATATTTCATGGCTGTCTGATGCTTCCATTAATGCGAATGTTGGCTTGACAGATAAGAACATGACAGAGACTATGGATGTGAATGTAAATGGTACAAAGATCTGTACAGTTGAATATTATTTTGATACTGAGAATTCCGAAATTTATATGAGAATTCCGGAGCTGAACGAAGGTTATATCAAGATGAATATGGAGCAGATGACTCAGGAAGCAGTGGAAGAGGCAGATGAGGAACTTGATTCTTCATTCAGCACAAGTATGGATCTGGCAGATGCCATGAACAGTTATTTCTCCACTCTGGAGAACCTGCCAGAGGCAGATGTATTCACCAGTGTTCTTACAAGATACAGTGATATTATTTTTGATAATGTTGCAGATGCTGAGAATCCAGGCACACAGGAAGCTGTTGCCGGTGATGTAAGTCAGGAACTGACTGTTCTGGAGGGGCATGTAACACAGGTTGAGGCTGTTTCCATGTTCCAGCAGATTTTGGACACAGCGAAGACAGATGAAGAGCTGAAGGGAATGATTGAGACCTGGACAGCTGCAATGAATAACCCGGATTACACCTATGAGACATTCCTGGGTGCAATTGAGGATATGGAGAAAGAAATGGATACAGAAGTTGATGAGACAGATGAATCCGGATTTGTGTTAAAGGCATGGGTTGACAGTGAAGGAGAGGTTGTTGGCCGTCAGTTCTCTTTGAATGACGAGGGCGAGGAAGAAGAGCTGTTTGGATATCTTTGCACAACAGACGGAGATAATGAGGGCTTTTCTCTTCAGTTTGGTTCCGGTGAGGAAGCCTTTGCCATCGAAGGAAGCGGAGTGCTTGACGGAACTCTGTTAAACGGCAGCTATACATTATCCGTTGGAGGCGCTGATTCTGTAATTATTGATGTGGAAGGCTACGATACCCAGGCTGTTGAGGATGGAATCTGGAAAGGTACTTATACTATTTCCGGAGCACCTGTAGAGTCTGAGGATGGCAGCTCCTACGATCCATTTGGCGGAATGCAGCTGATCTTTACTGCTGACGGTGCAGATAAGGATCATGTTGACTGGAATCTTGCTCTTGTATCAAGCGGTGCAACTCTTGGTTCCATTTCCCTGACAGGTGGTAATGATGGCGAGACATTGGAAGCTCTTGATACCGCTTCTCTGACAGATGTCTATGATTTCAGCGATGATGCTGCAGTTGAGGCATATACAGCTTCTATGAACTTGGATGCCCTTACAGAGAACCTGACCAGTGCCGGAATGCCTGAAGGATGGCTGGAGAATCTGCTTGCTTCTGAGGAACCGGAGCTGCTGGAGGATAATGCAGCTGAGTTTGAGGAAGAGACAGACATGGCTGGTGATACACTGGATGACAGTGAGACACCTGCTGCATAATGATGTTGGGGTTGATTGCCTGAATAAGAACGTATAGTGGGGCAAATATACTGCGGGACAGACGAAGTAATTTGTCTGTCCCGTTTTTTGATGTAATAGGGATTCAGTGGAATGCTCTATTGTATGTGAGCTTTAAGAGGGGGAATTGATTTGAAAAAAAGAGGCCTGGGAATTCTTTGCTTTTTATTTTTATTGTGTGCGGTGTGCTCCACATCTGTTGTGGCGGCTTCTTATGTGAAGTCATACAATACGACTGTCAGTACGACGTCCAAGAAGCATGGCTGGGTAAAGAAGGGAAAGGATTATTATTTTTATAATTCAAAGGGAAAACTTCTTTGCGGAAAAATTAATTACAGAGGAGTTCGTTATTACAGCACAAAGGACGGCAAGCGTTATACTGGCTGGCTGAAGTCTGATGGCAAGCTGTATTACTACAACAGAAAGAACGGTGTGATGTTCCGGAAGCGTTGGGCAAAGGGAACCAAGTATTCTTATTATTTTAATAAATCCGGTGTGGCAATTGCCAACAGATGGCTGAATTATCAAGGTAAGAGATACTATTTCCTGGCGAATTCCAGAATGGCTACGGGATGGGTAAAAATTGGAAACTATCGTTATTATTTTGACAAGACAACCGGTGCTCTGGCGAAAAATACCTGGGTGGGGAAATATTATGTGAACGATTCAGGGCAAAGAACCAGACAGACCAGACCGGATGTGAAGGTAAATGATAATCGTTATACATATTCCAGCAGTACCCTGAAGATTGATCTACGGAGAAAATCCACACATAATGTGCCATATTGGGTGGCTGTGATCAAAATCCGAAATTCCAGCCAATTGAGATCTGCCTTGTCCTATGGAACCTATGGAGGAGCCAGACAGACTACCTCCGGAGCAGTTTCCGGAAATGGTGGGATCATCGGTGTAAATGGAAGTGCTTTCAGCTATCAGACAGGACGCCCATCTCCTTTGGGAATGTGTATTAAGAATGGTGTGATTTACGGGAATTATGAGACCAGCTACAGTGTGATGGCTGTGAAATACGATGGCACTATTTATACGCCTGAGCAGGGGCTTAAGGGCGAGGAACTGCTGGAAGAGGGAGTGAAGGATACCTATAATTTCGGACCGGTTCTGATTAAGGATGGACAGGCTCAGCCGGCATGGGCAGAGACTGCCAAGTATTATCCAAGAACGGCTGTGGGCATGGTAAAGCCAGGAACTTACGTCCTTCTGGTTACGGATACAGGCAGCTATTCGGGTCTGAATCATTGGGATCTGGTAAATATCTTTACCGGATATGGCTGTGAGTATGCTTACAACCTGGATGGCGGCGGTTCTGTCACATTGTACTATAATGGTCAGGTCATGAATAAGCTGATCAATAATTATGAAAGACCCTGCGGGGATTTCCTGTATTTTACGAAATAAAAGAAACTTTTCAAATTTCTGGTAAAGCTTGTAGCAAAAACGTTTTGTAAAACGGCAGGAGATGCATATATGAGTACAGATGAAGCTCTGTATGAGCGTTTCTGGAATGGGGAGA
>CAKRRG010000061.1 GCA_934394545.1 uncultured Blautia sp. | reverse complement strand
GTATGGACCGGTTACTACTGGACTTATGACTCCAGCCATGTAAACTATGCTACCATTTATGCCTCCGTTAATTCTTACGCTATTTCATACGCAAAGGCAAACCATATTTCTTATGCCTGCGATCTTTCCGGAGCAAAGGTAACCGGAATTGAAACGAAGTATACATATACTGGCTCAAAAATCACCCCTAAGCCAACTGTCACTCTTGGAAAGCAAAAGCTGACAGCTGACTCTGATTATGAAGTCACCTACAGCAACAATAAAAAAACAGGAACTGCTACGCTGACAATTACAGGAATCCGCAACTACTATGGAACTATCACCTTGAACTTCCAGATAACTTCTAAAGAAGAACCCAAGAAAGAGGAACCTCAGGGTACAGCTTCCAAAAAATTCAGTGATGCATATAATATATATACAGTTAACAAATCTGGTTCAACTGTCACCTTAAAGAAACCGAAATCCCGAAACATCACCACTGCAAAGATTCCTTCCACGGTAAAAGCCAACGGAAAAACATACAAGGTTACTGCAATTGCTTCTGGCGCATTCAAAGGCTGTAAGAAACTGAAACAGGTAACCATTTCAAAATATATTTCTTCTATTGGCGCAAAAGCATTCTACGACTGCAGATCTCTGACCTCCGTCACCATCCAGTCCAAGAAGCTTTCCTCCAAAACAGTGGGTAAAAGTGCATTTACCAAAGCCGGACGGAACAATTACAAAAAGTTGAGAGTCAGAGTACCAAAGAGCAAACTTTCCTCTTATAAGAAACTGCTTAAGAGCAGAGGACTATCTGCCAAAGCACGGGTTAGTAAATAATCATTTTGTATATACAAAAACCAGACGCACTCTAATATCAAATAAATATTTCAGATGTAACAAAACTAAGTAACCTGGGGAGGCAAAAATGGACACAAGAAACAATAACCTTTTAAGACTTTGGTACGATAAACCCGCGGAGGACTGGCAGACACAGGCGCTGGCAATCGGAAACGGCTACATGGGTGCCCTTGTATTTGGCGGTGTTAATAACGACAAAATCCATATTAATGAGAAAACCGTCTGGGAGGGTGGACCAGGTGGTAGTATCAACTATAATTATGGTATCACAAACCCAATCGACACAGAAGAGGATCTTCAGAAGATCAAAGATAATCTGAATGCCATTCGCCAGAGACTTGAGGATAAATCCCAGTATGTCTTCGGCTTTGATGAAAATTCCTATCAGGCAAGCGGCACCGATACAAAAGGTGAAGCAATGAATGAACTGAACAAGCTCATGGGTGATCTGACAGGATATGACGCACCCACTGATTATGCTAATTTATATATTTCCAATGACCAAGACGCTTCAAAAGTATCCAATTATGTAAGAGATCTGGATATGCGTACAGCATTGGCTACTGTAAATTACGATTATGAGAGTGTCCACTACACAAGAGAATATTTTAACAGCTATCCGGATAACATTATGGCAATTCGGTTAAGCGCAGACACAACTGGCAAAATCAGCTTCAAGACTAATCTGGAGAATTTAATTGGCGGCAGCGCTTACATAAACACGATTGACGGTGACACTATCACAATGGGTGATGCATTAATCGGAAACGGACTGAAAACAGAAGCTCAGCTGAAAGTTATCAATGAAGGCGGAAGTATTTCTGTCAGTGAAAATAATGGAATCCCTGCGATCCGTGTATCTGATGCAGATGCGGTTACCCTGCTTTTCGCGTGCGGCACTGATTATAAAATGGAACTTCCGGATTTCCGCGGAGAAGATCCTCACGCTGCAGTTACCGGCAGAATCCTCGCCGCAGCCCAGAAAGGATATGCGGCACTAAAAGCAGATCATATAGCAGATCATGCCGCATTATTCTCACGCATGGAACTGGGATTTAATGAAGAAATCCCGCAGATTCCTACAGACGAATTAATTCAGAAATACACTAACATGGTAGAAAATAATGGCGGTGAGATTCCAACCGAAACAGAACAGCGCGCTTTGGAAGTAATGTGCTATCAGTTCGGACGCTACCTTACAATCGCCGGTTCCAGAGAGGGCGCTCTTCCTACAAACCTTCAGGGAGTCTGGGGTGAAGGAGCATTCACATGGTATGGAGACTATCACTTTAATATTAACGTTCAGATGAACTACTGGCCGACTATGGCAAGTAACCTTGGAGAATGTATGAAGCCATACAATGATTATCTGAATGTTCTGAAAGAAGCTGGACGTGATTCTGCTGCCGCTTCCTTTGGCATTAAGAGCGAAAATGGAGAAGAGAACGGATGGCTGGTAGGATGTTTCAGTACACCATACATGTTTTCAACAATGGGACAACAGGATAACGCAGCCGGCTGGAATCCCATTGGATCCGCATGGGCGCTTCTGGATTCTTATGAATACTACCTGTACACAGAAGATACCGAATATCTGAAAGAACTTTATCCATCTCTGAGGGAAGTTGCTAATTTCTGGGATAAAGCCCTTTATTGGAGCAAAAATCAACAGCGCTATGTATCTGCACCGTCTTATTCTCCGGAAAATGGACCGATCGTAAATGGTGCATCCTACGACCAACAGTTTATCTGGCAGCATTTTGAAAACACGATCCAGGCAGCTGAGATATTAGGTGTTGACGCAGATCTGATTACAAAGTGGAAAGAGAAACAGGCACAGCTTGACCCGATTTTAGTAGGCGCTGACGGTCAGATAAAAGAGTGGTATGAAGAGACACATATTGGAAAAGCACAGGCAGGAGAGCTTCCGGAAATTGATATTCCACAGTGGAGACAGAGCCTTGGTGCACAGAATTCCGGTGTACAGCCACCTCACCGTCATCTTTCTCATTTGATGGCATTATATCCATGTACTCTGATCAACAAAGATAATCCGGAATATATGGATGCTGCCATCGTTTCCCTAAATGAACGAGGACTGGATGCAACCGGCTGGTCTAAAGCACACAAGCTTAATCTGTGGGCACGTACCGGACATGCCAAAGAAGCATTCCAGCTTGTACAATCAGATGTGGGCGGAGGCAATTCCGGATTTTTAACAAATATGTTCTGTTCTCACGGTGCCGGAGCGAATTACAAAGAATCACCAATCTTCCAGATTGATGGAAACTTCGGTTATACCGCCGGTATCAATGAAATGCTGATTCAGAGCCAGCTTGGATATGTACAGTTCCTGCCCGCACTTCCAAAACAGTGGAACACCGGACATGTGGAAGGTATTGTGGCAAGAGGAAACTATGAAATTAACATGAAATGGTCCGACGGAAAAGCAGAACATTTTGATATCACATCAAGAAATGGCGGAACCTTCACCGGCGAATATAAGGGAATCGCAGCTTACACAGTTAAACAGTCTGATGGAACAACTGTAAAGACACAAATACTTTCAGATAATAAGATTGCTTTCCAGACAAAAGCCGGAGAGACTTACACAATTGTATTTTAAGATAGTAAAAACAAACACCATTCCTTTATTGACAATCCACATACAAAAGGTTTACACTTTCAGCATAAAAATTCAAGTCAAAGGAGTGGCACGAAATGGAATTACAAAATGGAAGACCTCAAAACACAGATAACCGTCTGGACAAAGAAATCCGTGTCTATGATTTTTTAGATAAGCTTGAAATTAAATATCAGCGCATTGACCACGAAGCTGCAATGACTATGGAAGCCTGCGAAGAAATTGACCGTGTCCTTGGCGATAATACCACTATCTGCAAGAATCTTTTTCTATGCAACCGCCAGGAGACTGATTTTTATCTTCTTTTAATGCCTGGCAACAAATCGTTCAAAACAAAAGATCTCTCTGCACAAATCCACTCTGCAAGATTGTCTTTTGCCAAACCGGAATATATGGAGAAGTACCTTGATATCACTCCCGGATCTGTCAGTGTCCTTGGACTGATGAACGATTCAGAAAAGAATGTACAGCTTCTGATTGATGAGGATCTCATGCACAAACCATATTTCGGCTGTCATCCGTGTATCAATACCTCAAGCCTAAAATTCACGACCGAAGATTTTATGGAAAAAATCATCCCGGCACTTGGACATACGCCGATCACAGTTACTCTGCCGAAATAATAAACAGAATTTTCCCAAAGGAGAATTGCATCATGGAAAACATAAGTTACGGAAAAATTGTTCTGATTGGCGCAGGTCACGTGGGATCTGCGATTCTGGATTCTCTTCTGCGAATGAATCTTGCAGACGAGATTGTTGTCATAAACAGAAATGAGAAAAAAGCATTGGGTGTCGTGCTGGATGCCAGCCACACCACCGCCTTCGCATATAGCGCTAATGCCAACATCCGTGTAGGGACTTACGAAGACTGCAAGGATGCCCAGATCATCATCAACACCGCAGGTCCCAGCATTCAGCCTGGCAACTCCCGGGATCGCATGGTACTGCTGCAGACTAATGTACAGGTGATGAAGAAGATCATGGAACAGATTACTACTTATACACGATCTGCAATTATTATCAATGTTTCAAATCCTATGGATGTTCTCACTTATATAGCACAAAAGGAATTCCATTATCCACGAAATCTTCTGATTGGTACCGGTACACTCCTTGATACCGCCCGCTTCAATAAAATGCTTGCCGATCTGTGCGGTGTTGATGCCAAAAATGTTACCGGCTTTGTACTAGGCGAACACGGTGGCACCAGCTTTATTCCATGGAATGCAGTCAATATTGTAGGAATTCCTTTTCATGATTTCCAGAAACAGTTCGGGCTGAAAGAACCAATTGACTGTGAGAAGCTGCTTCATGAAGTAAAAGTCAGCGGTCTGGATATTGTAGAACTGAAAGGCTACACAAGCTCTGGCATCGCCCTCAGCGTCTGCCGTCTTGTAGGAGCCATTATGCGAAATGAACGTGCGGTCGTACCTGCTTCTGTGGTTCTGGAAGGGGAGTATGGATTAGAGGGAGTCGCAATGAGCCTTCCATGTGTCATTTCCAGAAATGGCGTAGAACGGACCCTGCAGATTCCACTTGATGAAGACGGAAAGAACAATCTTATGCTTTGCTACAAGTATCTTCGTGGAATAATTAAAAGCATTTCCTGAAAAACCGCTGCAGATATCTGCAGCGGTTTAATAACAAAATTTAATAACATACAAATTTACGGCACAATTTCATTATTGCTTAAGTCTGATCACTTGTTTTATATCCTCAAGATTCTCAGCAAAATAAATGCCTTCCTGTCGTTCCTTGGAGGAAAGCTCTTTCTCGATCATGTGCGCCAGAAGTGCCTTTAAGCCATCGTAGTAACCATTCAGATTATAGAGAATACACGGTGCATTCAAGTGCTTTAAAGACACCTTGGACATCACCTCTGCAATTTCCTCCAATGTTCCCGTACCACCTGGAAAGGCGATGAATACGTCACCCAGTTCAATCATTTTATTTTTGCGTTCTGACATATCCTTGGTCACAATTAACCTGGTCAGGCCATCATGCTGAATTTCGCTTTCAATAAAGAACTGCGGTTCAACCCCTGTTACTTCTCCACCGGCCTTCAAAACACTGTCCGCAATCGCACCCATCAGCCCGGATTTAGAGCCACCATACACCAGTGCATTTCCACTGCTTCCGATCCATGTTCCCAATTCCTCAACCGCTTTTCGTAAACAGGGATCATTCCCTTCACTTGCTCCGAGATAAACTGTAATATTCATGCAAGATTTCCTCCGGTTTACTTTTTTCATGATACTGCATCCTGTACATTACGGTACAATTTCAAGCCAGTAACCATCCGGATCTATAATGAAATAAATCCCCATCTTTTCGTTCTCGAAACAAATGCACCCCATCTCTTTGTGCTTTTTGTGCGCTGCTTCATAATCCTCTGCCCGAAATGCCAGATGAAATTCACATTCCCCCAGATTATATGGCTGTGGATGATCTTTAAGCCAGGTAAGCTCCAACTCAAAATCACTTACATCGTTGCTCAAATACGCAATGATAAAATCATCGGTAGTTTTTCGTCTCACTTCATGCAAGTCCAATGCTTCATTGTAAAATTTAATAGATCGGTCCAGGTCTGATACATTATAGTTTTCGTGAATCATCTTAAATTTCATAGTGCTTCTCCTTTGTACATTCTGTATTTTTAATGCGCGACTTATATTGCGGATATTCCGTGATAAACCGCTTAATTACACTGGCATCATTCCAATAATGCATTGGAAAAATGGCATTGCAATCTACATTTTCAAGGAAATACAGGATTCCATCGGCATAGTGATTTCCCTGTCTCGGATCCAGGGGAACAAATGCAACATCAAAATGCATACCCTTAATTTTCCTGATTTCTGCACGATACGCTGAGGTAAGTCTCTGATTGTCTGCTTCCGGTTCCCCATCCCAATACCAGTCATTTAAATCTCCGGCATGATAAATAGTGCCTTCTTTCGTTTTGACAATAAATGCGACCCCACTATCGTTAGATAGTAATGTATCAACCTGGGTACCATCACTCAGATTATAAGTTTGATCATGATAAACATATGTGATCTTCACATCCAACAGATGGTTTCTTTTGCGGATATCTTTCGCCAAAACTGCCTGATACGTCATACCCATATCATCAAGAAGCTCGAAGATTTTCGGATTAAAATGATCCTCATGGAAATGGCTGCAAAAAACAATCACTTCTTTTTTTCTGTCCAGAGGTGGAATTTCACCCTTATAATAGTCAAAAATATAATAGCAATCTTTAGTCTCAGCTAAAAAACCGCTGTGGTTAATGTAAGTTATTTTCATAATCTCACCTGCCCCAAAATGACATATTTTAAATTCGCTATTATTTTACAATTTTACGTTAAACTTGTAAAGTAAAAAACATTTAAAAATAATACTCATTCGTCAAAATCAATTTTTTTACCGCACTGCATTGTTAAATTTGTCCATTATACGCGAATACGCTTTTATTTTTTTAGTTAATTTCACGCAAAAATATATGTATCTCATTGACGTTTTCGTCATTTTGTGTTAGCATGAGAATAATTCAATACATCGAATGACGAAACTGGGAGAGACGCAGAATGCGCGCCGAAGGGGATGAAGAACTCTCAGGCAAAAGGACCAGTTTCCGACGAACCTCTGGAAAGCAATGATGAAATTGCACCGAAGAAGCAACCGATAACAGAATTTCGGGTAATCTTTCAGGTTAAGATGACAGAGCGCAGAACAAATATCTATTTGTTCTGCGCTTTTTTATGTAATATCTGCCAGAGCATGTATGATAAGGAGGAATTCACCTATGGAAAAAACAACACCACTCTATGCCACCCACCAGGCACACGGAGGAAAGATTGTTCCCTTTGCAGGATATCTTCTTCCTGTCCAGTACCAGACTGGCGTGATTGCTGAACATATGGCAGTCCGGGAAGCCTGTGGTCTCTTTGATGTATCCCATATGGGAGAAATTCTTTGCGAAGGTCCGGGGGCACTGAAGCTGCTCAACCATCTGCTGACCAATGATTTCACAAATATGTATGACGGTCAGGCAAGATACAGCCTCATGTGCTATGAAAACGGCAGCTGTGTGGATGATCTGATCGTTTATAAAGTTCGGGATGATCATTATTTTATCGTAGTAAACGCTGCCAACAAGGATAAGGACGTTGCATGGATGAAAGCCCATGAGCAGGATGTTGAGGGAGCCACACTCACTGACATTTCTGATTCTGTTGCCCAGATTGCCGTACAAGGACCAAAAGCCCATGAGATTCTGGCGAAGCTTCTTCCGGAAGATGAATTTCCGATAAAATACTATAGCGCCTGCTTTAACCGTACCATCGGTAATATGCGCTGCATCGTTTCCAAGACCGGCTATACCGGTTCCGCAGGATACGAACTTTACCTTGATGTCAAAGATGCCCCTCGCATGTGGGAGCTTCTGCTTGAGACAGGAAAAGAAGAAGGCCTGATCTGCTGCGGACTGGGAGCCAGAGACACCCTTCGCCTGGAAGCCGGCATGCCTTTATACGGACACGAAATGGATGAGACCGTCACTCCTCTGGAGAGCGGACTTGGCTTCTGCGTGAAATTTTCCAAAGATGAATTTATTGGAAAAGAAGCTTTGGAAACAAGCGAACCGACACGTACACGTGTCGGGCTGAAGGTTACCGGACGCGGTATTGTAAGAGAACACATGCCAGTCTTTTCTGGTGATACCCAGGTGGGCATGACTACTTCTGGCACCCACGCACCTTATCTTGGATATCCCATTGCCATGGCACTGGTGGACAAGGCATATGCTGCTATCGGAACCAAGCTTACTGCCGACGTACGCGGCCGGAAAGTAGAGATGGAGGTTGTCTCTCTTCCATTTTATTCAAAAACAAAAAAATAAATTTCATAAAAATAAAATCACGGAGGATCTATTATGAACTGTCCAGAAACATTACGTTATTCCAAATCACATGAATGGGTTAAAAAAGAAGGAGAAATCACATTGATCGGTCTTACCGATTTTGCCCAGAGCGAGCTTGGCGACCTGGTATTTGTCAATCTGCCAGAGGTAGATGATACGGTTACCGCAGGAGAAGCACTTGGCGATGTAGAATCTGTCAAAGCTGTATCCGACATTTTCTCCCCTGTATCCGGAACTGTCTGCGAGATCAATGAAGAGCTTCTGGACCACCCGGAACTGATCAACGAAGCACCTTATGACGCTTGGCTCATCAAAGTAAAAGATGTCACTGATGAAGAAGAGCTGCTCGGAGCTGCTGAATATGAAGCTCACTGTCAGACTGAAAGCAACGACTGATCTGTCAGATTTTAACTACAGGAGGTAACTGCCATGGGTTCTTACATACCAAGTACCAGAGAAGAACGTCTCTCTATGCTGGAATCCATCGGATTGCATTCTTTCGATGAATTGTATTCCGATATTCCCGAGGACCTTCGCTTAAAAGACGGCCTGTCTTTACCATCCGGACTTTCTGAACTGGAAGTAGCCCGGAAAATCGAAGAAATCTCCGCGAAAAACACCCAGTTTTCTCACATTTTCAGAGGGGCCGGATCCTATCATCACTACATTCCGGCTATTGTAAAACAGGTCACTTCAAAAGAAGAATTTGTCACTGCATATACCCCTTATCAGGCAGAGATCAGCCAGGGACTTCTGCAGTCGATTTTTGAGTATCAGACCATGATCTGTGAGCTGACAGGAATGGATGTTTCCAATGCCTCTGTTTACGACGGTGCAACTGCAGCCGCAGAAGCTGCCGCCATGTGTCGTGACCGAAAACGGGGAACCATCTGTGTCAGTGCTTCTGTGGATCCAAAAATTCTCTCGGTGATCCGCACCTACTGCTTCGGTTCCGGAGCCCCTCTTGTGATCCTTCCAGAGAAAGATGGGCTCACAGATTTGGAAAGCTGGAATGCAATGGATACTTCCGCCATTGCCTGCCTGATCATTCAGACACCAAACTATCATGGATTGATTGAAGATGGAGCATCCATCGCAGATACCGTACACAATTCCGGTGCCAAACTGATCACCAGCTGCAATCCTATCGCTCTTAGCCTTCTGGAAACTCCTGGCGAATTCGGTGCCGATGTGGCTGTCGGTGAAGGCCAGCCGCTGGGACTTCCTATGGGATTTGGCGGACCTTATCTTGGATTCATGGCTTCCACCAAAGACATGATGAGAAAGCTTCCAGGCAGAATCGTAGGACAGACTACCGATGTAGAAGGAAAACGAGCTTATGTCCTTACCCTTCAGGCCCGTGAACAGCATATCCGCCGGGAAAAAGCAAGCTCCAATATCTGTTCCAACGAAGCGCTTTGCGCCATGACTGCCGCCGTCTATCTGTCAGCTATGGGCAGTGCCGGACTTGAGAAAGTAGCTACTTCCTGCATGTCAAATGCCCGCTATCTGCTGGAAGAGTTAACTGCCCTTGGATTTACCAGAAAATATACAGGCGAATTTTTCCATGAATTTGTAACCATCTGTCCTTGTGATGCAGCCGTTCTCTCCGAAAAACTGGCTGCGCACGGATATTTGTCAGGACTTGTAACCGGACAGTCAGAAATGCTCTGGTGCACCACCGAAATGAATACAAAATCTGAGATTGATGGTCTTATTGCTGTGATAAAGGAGGTGCTTGCATGAAGCTTATATTTGAAATGGGGGCACCCGGAAGAGGCTGCGACCTGATTCCGCCCTGCACTACCCCTGAAGTAACTGTCAATGTACCGCTGCGTAAAAAAGCACTGCATCTCCCGGAGGTATCTGAGACGGAACTCAGCCGTCACTATACCGATCTTGCGAAACAGACCCATGGAGTCAACGATGGTTTTTACCCATTAGGCTCCTGTACCATGAAATATAATCCGAAGATCAACGATGCTGCTTCTCTTCTCCCCGGATTTACCAACATTCATCCTCTGCAGGATACCAAGGATGTTCAGGGATGTCTGGAAGTACTCTCTTCCATTGAAGAGGCATTATGTGAGATCACTGGAATGCAGGCATGTACGCTTCAGCCGGCAGCCGGTGCTCATGGTGAATTTACCGGTCTTCTTCTGATCAAGGCATGGCATGAAAGCCGCGGGGACAACAAACGTACAAAGATCATCGTTCCGGATTCTGCCCACGGTACCAATCCAGCCAGTACAGCTATGGCAGATTTCGATGTGATCAATATCGCTTCTGATGAGCATGGCTGTGTAGATCTGGAAGCATTAAAAGCCGCTGTCGGTGATGACACGGCTGGACTGATGCTCACAAACCCCAACACCGTTGGTCTGTTTGATCCCAATATTGCAGAGATTACACGGATCGTTCATGAAGCAGGCGGCTTATGCTATTACGATGGAGCAAACTTAAATGCAGTCATGGGTATCACTCGCCCGGGTGACATGGGATTCGATGTGATGCATCTGAATCTGCATAAAACATTTTCCACGCCTCACGGCGGAGGTGGACCGGGAAGCGGACCGGTTGCCTGCAAAGATTTTCTGGCGCCATTCCTTCCGGGACTTCGTGTTGACAAACAGGAAGACGGCACTTTCACAGAAGGAACTGCTGCACACACCATTGGAAATATCCGCAGCTTTTCCTCCAATTTCCTGGTTGTTGTCCGTGCCCTTTGCTATATTCTGACCCTTGGCAGAGAAGGGATTCCAGAAGCAGCCACCACGGCTGTACTCAACGCCAACTATATGATGCACAAGCTGTCCGGACATTACAAAATGGCATACGATCACATCTGTATGCATGAATTTGTCATGACACTGGAGCAGGAAAAGCATCAGCGAAATGTCTCTGCACTTGATATTGCCAAAGCATTACTGGATCACGGCATCCATCCACCTACCATGTACTTCCCGCTGATCGTCCATGAGGCATTGATGATCGAACCTACTGAAACAGAGAGCCGCGAAACACTGGATGAAGCGGTACAGATTTTCCTGGATGTGCTTGCAGAATCTGAAGCCCACCCGGAAAAGATGCACGAGTATCCACTGGAAACACCGGTCCGCAGATTGGACGAAGTCGGTGCTGCGCGAAAACCAGTGGTACGTTATCTCTATAGTAACGAATAAATCAATAACAGGAGGAATCCACGATGATACAGACTCTGACCACATACGAAAGTACGATTACCGATCCTTATACAAATCTTGCGGTGGAAGAATATCTCACCTTTCACGCAGAACCAGGGGAATGCATTTTATACTTATGGCAAAATGCACATACGGTTGTGATTGGGCGAAATCAAAACTGCTGGAAAGAGTGCCGTGTATCAGAATTGGAAGCAGACGGCGGACATCTGGTCCGCCGCCTCTCCGGTGGAGGCGCTGTTTACCATGATCTTGGAAATCTGAACTTTACCTTCTGCATGAAAAAAGAAGATGCAGATGTGAGCCGTCAACTTCAGGTGATCATAGAAGCTGTGGCTTCCTTTGGACTGACCGCAGAAAAAACCGGTCGAAATGATGTGGTGATCAACGGGCAGAAGTTTTCCGGAAATGCGTTTTTTGATTCCAACGGATGTTATTATCATCATGGAACGCTGCTGCTGAATGTAGATACCGCTTCCATGTCCCGCTTTTTGAATCCTTCCAAAGCGAAATTACAATCAAAAGGTGTGGACTCCGTCCGTTCAAGAGTGGTAAATCTGTCTTCTCTTTGTCCTGACATCACCGTTGACACCATAAAGCAGGCTATGTTTACCGCATTTTCCAAAGTATACGAACTTCCTGCCGTACCTTTGTGTGCAGACCGTCTGGAGCAGACTGCCATTCAAAAGGGCCGGGAGCGTTTTTCCTCTGAGCGTTGGAAATACGGACCAAAAATTCCATTTACCGACCGACTGGAACAACGTTTTTCATGGGGTGAGGCAAGTCTGGACCTTCATGTAAACGAGGGAATGATCAAAGATGCACTGCTTTCTTCTGACTCTATGGAAGCAGACTGGTTTTCTGATATTGGTACAGAATTTCAGGGTCTCCCCTATCGTGCCGATATTCTTTGCCAGGCATTAGACCAATCCTTGAAACAACATCTGGTTCCGGAAAATGTCCGAACCGATCTGTGTCGGATGGTACAAGAACAAATCTAACAAAAAGGAGAACTTATCCATGGCAGAAATGACAACCACTATCTATGACCTGACTGTCATCGGTGCCGGTCCAGGCGGATATGAAGCAGCTCTGGAAGCAGCAAAGCTTGGTCTTCGCACCGCTTTGATCGAAAAGGATTCTCTTGGAGGAACCTGCCTGAACCGGGGATGTATCCCTACCAAAACATTGCTCCATTCTTCCGAACTCTACAGGGAAATCTGTGATGCAGAACGTTTTGGTATCTCTGCTGAAAATGTCCGAGCCGATCTGGCAGGCATTCAAAAACATAAAGAAGCAACTATTACAACTCTGCAAAAGGGCATTGCCGCTCTTCTGAAAGCTGCCAAGGTTACTGTTTATCAGGGACTGGGAACTGTTATTGATATCGGCAATTACGCTTCTGGCAATTACGTTTCTGGCAATTACGCTTCTGGCAAGGATGATACTGGCAAGGATACTTCCGGCAATGATACCTCCGGCAATTACGCTTCTGGCAATGAAGGGATCAAGCAGGTACGGATCACATCCGATGGAGTTGAGCCTGTTACCATTAAAACACGGCAGATTCTGTTGGCATCCGGCAGTGTTCCTTCTGTTCCACCCATTCCCGGGCATGATCTGCCCGGTGTTATGACCAGTGATGAGCTGCTCTCCTGGAATCAGGAACCATTTTCTTCTCTGCTGATCATCGGCGGAGGAGTGATTGGCGTAGAATTTGCCGGAATCTGGCAGGCACTTGGAACAAAAGTCACGATTCTGGAGGCTCTCCCTTCTTTGATTGCCAACATGGACAAGGAACTGGGACAGAGCCTGAAGCTATCCCTAAAGAAAAAAGGAGCCGATATCCACACCGGTGCCATGGTGCAGTCTCTGGAATCCACCGATGAAGGCATCTTGTGCACTTACACGGAAAAAGATACCGTCTGCACCTGTACTGCACAGGCAGTCCTGATTGCTACCGGCCGAAAGCCTTATACAGATGGTCTGTTTGCTGACGGTCTTGCTCCTTCCATGGAACGCGGCCGTATCCTGACAGATGAACATTTTCAAACCAGCATTCCCGGAATTTATGCAATTGGCGATGTAAATGGAAAACTGCAGCTGGCACATGCTGCCACCGCTCAGGGACTTCATGCAGTCCATCAGATAGCTGCGACATTATCAGATCATGCATCCAACAGTGCTACCTCATATACGAGCAGCCCTGTCCTTGATCTTGTCCCTTCCTGTATCTATGCTTCTCCTGAGATTGCCTCTGTGGGACTGACACTGGATCAGGCAAAAGAACAGGGACTTGCTGCCAAAAGTCACAAAATCCTAAGCTCTGCTAATGGAAAATCTGTATTGTCCCTGCAAGAGCGTGGGTTTATGAAAGTGGTCTATCTGGAAGAAACCCATGTGATCATCGGAGCACAGCTTTTCTGTGCAAGAGCCACTGATATGATCAGTGAATTTGCAGTTGCCATTGCTCAAAAGCTCACACTGGAAGAAATGGCTTCTGTAATCCGTCCCCATCCTTCTTTCAGCGAAATGATCACCCAGGCCACAACTCTGTAACTGATCATAAAAGACATTTTTATTACCAGCGTATCACCGATAACCTGGGCGTGCAGATTGTGGGAATGATTTTTTTTAAGCACGCTCCAGACCTTCATTCGTTATTTCTCTTAAAAGCATCTGCATTGCTTGAGTATTCAGGTTGCAGATGCTTTTTTTCTCTTAGCTGTATCTGCATTTAGCTTCCTGGACTGGTTCTTAAAATAGATAAATTTTTTTCAAAATCATCCCTCCTGTTGGAAATCAAACATACAAGTTGTATTTATAATACTATAATCCTGACAGAAACAAAAGTTAAATGTTGCTGACGGAGGAAAAACAGTGATAAGAAAAATCATTCGGATTGATAAAGAAAAATGCAATGGCTGTGGTGCCTGTGCAGATGCCTGTCACGAAGGTGCCATTGATATCATTAATGGAAAAGCAGAATTGGTAAGAGAGCATTTTTGTGACGGACTGGGGGATTGTCTCCCGGAATGTCCCACAGGCGCCATTTCCTTTGAAGAAAGGGAAGCACCTGAATACGATGAAGAAGCAGTAAAAGAAGCTCAGAAAAAAATATTTGCCAAAAATCAGGCAATGACTGCCCATGCCGGCTGCCCTGGTTCTAAAAGCATGCAGATACAGCGAAAAGAAACAGCAGAAACTGAAGCAACATCTTCAGCCCAAAACAAGGTATCAAAGCTTCAGAACTGGCCGGTACAGATTAGGCTGGCACCTGTTAATGCCCCATATTTTAACGGCGCCAAACTTCTGATTGCAGCCGATTGTACTGCTTACGCTTATGCCAGCTTTCATCAGGATTTTATTCGAAATAAGGTAACTTTAATTGGCTGTCCAAAATTAGATCAGGTGGATTATAGTGAGAAACTGACTGCCATTATTCAAAATAACAATATTCAAAGCGTGACAATTGTAAGAATGGAAGTTCCATGCTGTGGTGGCCTTGAGATGGCAGCAAAAAAAGCACTTCAAAGCAATGGAAAATTCATACCATGGCAGGTTGTAACAATAAGTATTGATGGAAAAATTATGGAATAAAAGGAGAATACACTAATGGATAAGAACATGTTTTGTTTTCAGTGTGAACAGACAGTAGGATGTACCGGATGCACGGGAAATGCCGGCGTCTGTGGAAAAAAAGCAGATACAGCAAAATTACAGGACGAACTGACAGGTGCATTGATCGGTCTGGCAAGAGCAATAGATGATACAGCAACTGTTTCCAAAAGAACATGGCAAATCATAATTGAAGGGCTGTTTACCACAGTTACAAATGTAAGCTTTGACAATGCTGCAATCAGAAATATGATACAAAAAGTCAGAGCCGAAAAGGAAAGACTGGTTCCCGACTGCAGCAGCTGCCAGTCACCATGCGGCAGAACAGATGAATACGATATGCAGCAGCTGTGGAATGCCGACGAAGATATCCGTTCCTTGAAGTCTCTTATTCTATTCGGGATTCGCGGAATGGCAGCCTATGCCTATCACGCAAGTGTTCTGAATTACGAAGATGCCGAAGTGAATCGTTTCTTCTGCGAGGCATTATTTAAGATTGGCTATGAAGAAAGTGCGGAAACTCTGCTTCCTACAGTACTCAAAGTAGGAGAAATCAACCTGAAGTGTATGGCACTTCTTGATAAGGCAAATACCAAAACCTATGGAACTCCAGAGCCAACTGATGTTACACTTACAGTAGAAAAAGGACCTTTTATTGTTGTGACCGGACATGATCTGAGAGATCTGCAGCTTTTGCTTGAACAGACAGAGGGAAAGGGAATCAATATCTATACTCATGGTGAAATGCTCCCCGCCCATGCCTATCCACTCTTAAAGAAATTCTCTCACCTGAAAGGAAATTTCGGAACCGCATGGCAGAACCAGCAGAAAGAATTTGATCATCTTCCGGCTCCCATTCTTTACACCACCAACTGTCTGATGCCACCGAAAAGCAGCTATGCTGACAGAGTATTTACAACAGAAGTGGTTGCTTTCCCAGGCGCTGTTCATATCGATGAGAAAAAAGATTTCACACCGGTTATTGAAAAAGCACTGGAACTGGGCGGTTACAAAGAAGATCAGATATTCTCCGGCATCAACGGCGGTACGAAAGTGACAACCGGTTTCGGCCATGCGGCAATTCTTTCCCATGCGGATACTGTAGTAGAAGCCGTGAAATCAGGTGCAATCCGCCATTTCTTCCTGGTTGCCGGCTGTGATGGTGCAAAACCAGGTCGAAACTATTACACAGAATTCGTGAAACAGACACCTTCTGACAGTATCGTCCTCACTCTGGCATGCGGAAAATTCCGTTTCAACGATCTCGATCTGGGAGAAATCGGTGGTCTGCCGCGACTGATGGATATGGGACAGTGTAATGATGCTTATGGTGCGATCCAGGTTGCCGTAGCACTTGCAGATGCATTTGGATGTTCCGTAAATGAACTTCCCCTTTCCTTCGTTCTCTCCTGGTACGAACAGAAGGCCGTCTGTATCCTGTTAACGCTCCTGCATCTTGGTATTAAAAATATCCGTCTTGGTCCTTCTCTTCCGGCGTTCCTGTCTCCTAATATTCTGAACTTTCTGGTAGAAAATTATGGTATTGCACCTATTACCACACCAGAAGAAGACATCAAAACACTGGAAAGATACTTGATTCAGTTAAAATAATTCATACTGCACGAAAGGGGCTGTCTGAAAACAGACAGCCCCAAAATCTTATGGCTCGATAATGTTAAAATATTTATACTCTGAGGTAACCGTAACCGCATCCATCAATCGTGTCAGGCAGGTCTCATCACCCTCCTGCTGGATCAAAGCTGCAACATTCTCCGCGTTTTTCTGAATAATAGA
>CAKRRG010000060.1 GCA_934394545.1 uncultured Blautia sp. | reverse complement strand
GTCAGTAGTCTTATTGTACTCTGAGGTATTTTCAATTTTCAACATCTACGTTTTTTATTATACAGGAAGCTCCGTATAAAAATTAAAATTATTAAACTTGTTGATTATATTTTAATGATAATTCAACAAAAATTCAACAAAATAATCGTAAAAGCAGGGATTTCTATGTTTTTAATAAAGATATTCTTTATGCTTTGCGCATATTGATGTAAAAACAGGGCTGATTTAAACAAACTTGTTTAAAACAGCCCCCAAAAGAGAGTTTCCAAAAGTAACTATAATTGGTTTCTATAAGCTTTGTCCAGGTATAATCTCTGGCTGAGCATAAATTTTAATATGGGTTTTCCATTGCTGGCTGATTTCTTTATCCAGAAGCTCCATGGCTATGGCAGCACGTTCCGCATGTGGGATTCGAATCTGAGTCAGCCTTGAGGCTGGGAAAATATAATCTGGTATTTCATCAATTCCGATTATCTTGATCTGTTCCGGGAATTTAATTCCCCGCTTTCTCAGGGCTGTGATAACGCCAATGGAAATCTGGTAATTTTCAAAAAGAAAGCCTTCAGGAAGGGCATTGTGATCCAGCCAGGTAAGCATTTGCTCAGTAATGGCAGGAATTGTGTAACCAAGTTCAATAATATCGTTTTTGGCAGGCATAAGTTCACTGGCAATCAGAGCATTGCGGAATGCCTCTCTGCGCTTCTGGAAATTGTAAATGTTTTTTCCGGTACAAAGATATTTAATGTTAGAAGCCCCTGACTGATGCAGAAGATCAAGGCAGCTGCGTACTGCAGTTTCATTGTCAATGCAGATGCTGTTGTATCTGCCGTCAGGTGTTTCGTGATCGTAAAGAACTATTGGTTTTTGTATTTTTTCAAGAATAGGGTAATCCGTGTTTTGCATTTCAGTGGCAAAAACAATGATACCGGCGACAAGAGACATGTTGCATTCGTCAATTACAGCATTTGTTTCGTCTTCCGTTTCGTTTATATAAGAAAGTCCGTAGAGATAGCCGCGTTTTCGTGCTTCTGTATCAAAGGTATGCAAAACGTCTGTCCAAAGATCCAGTTCCGGATCACATACAACCCGTCTGCGGTGATTGATGATCAATACTTTGATCATTCGCTGAGGGGTATCTTTTTCAGGAAAATTCAGATGTTCCGGGAATATGCCGTTATTTTTTTCAAGTTCTTTTATACATTCCAGAACCTTCTGGCGTGTCTGCTCATTGACGCCAGGCTTACCATTAACTGCCAGAGAGACTGTAGCCTTGGAAATACCAAGACGCCTGGCTACATCGACCATTTTTATTTTCATAGGTACCTGCCTTTTAAATGAAAAGTTAATTTATACTTATATTTAAACAGTTTAAATTCCAAGTTTAAGAAAGTCAAGATGTTGTGGCAATAAAAATCTTGAATCGTTTTTCAGAATTTGTTATGATTCTTGTATCAGGAGTGGTGTAAGCCACTCCTGATAAGCTGCGAAGCAGCATTCGGTTATGAGCAAGTAGCGAAGCGGACCTGGAATATCCGCTTGACCGTAAAGGAGGAGATTTTTTGGAAGAAACAAACATCAGTCAGGAGCAAAATCCCCTGGGAACAGCTCCGGTAGGAGGACTGATATTGAAATTTGCAATTCCGGCAATTATTAGCATGTTGGTCAGTGCAATGTACAATATTGTGGACCAGATTTTCATTGGCCAAGGCGTTGGAATGCTGGGAAATGCTGCTACGAATGTTGCATTTCCTGTAACAACTATTGCAACTGCATTGGCGCTGCTTCTGGGAATTGGAGGTGCGTCTAACTATAACCTGGAAATGGGCGCCGGAAGAGAGAAGAAGGCAAGCTCCATAGCCGGAACGGCGCTTTCCACACTGGTGATCACAGGTGTGATTCTGGCAGTGGCAGTACTTCTGTTTTTGCGTCCTCTTCTAAGCTTATTTGGTGCAACCACAGATGTTATGCCCTATGCGGTGGATTATCTTGGCATCACAGCTGTGGGACTTCCTTTTTATGCATTATCCATTGGAGGAAATCATATTGTCCGCGCAGACAGAAGCCCTACATATTCCATGACCTGTGTTCTTACAGGTGCCATTATTAACACAATTCTGGATCCCCTTTTCATCTTTGGGTTTGGCTGGGGAATCAAGGGTGCTGCCTGGGCAACGGTGATCGGACAGGTTGTTTCCGGAATCTTGGTGGTTATCTACTTTGGAAAATTTCGTAAAATGTATCTGGAGATGAGCATGTTAAAGCCTTCTTCAGAGTGCCTGAAAGCCATTATTTCTCTCGGAATGGCGTCCTGTATTAATCAGATTGCTATGGCAATTGTTCAGATTGTGCTGAACAATATTTTACGTTATTACGGCGGTTTATCTGTCTATGGAAGTGATATTCCAATCGCCTGTGTAGGAGTTATTTCAAAAGTAAACCAGGTGTTTATGGCGATTTGTATTGGAATTTCCCAGGGCTGTCAGCCAATCTGGGGATTTAATTATGGGGCAAAAAAATACGACAGGGTAAGACTTGCATATCACTATTCCATGATTGCATGTACTGCGATTGCAACTGCATTTTTCCTTTGTTTCCAGTTATTTCCCCACCAGATTGTAAGCATTTTCGGAACCGGAAGTGACCTTTATTTCCAGTTCGCAGAACACTATCTGAAGATATTTATGTTTATGACATTTGCAAATGGGATACAGCCAATGTCCTCCGGATTCTTTACTTCTATCGGAAAGGCAAAGCTTGGAATCGTTATGTCTCTGACCAGACAGGTGCTGTTTCTTTTGCCGCTGATCAATATTTTCTCGCTGATAATGGGAATTGACGGAGTTATGTATGCAGGCCCGATCGCAGATGCAGCTGCGTTTGCACTGGCGATATTGTTCGCAAGAAGAGAGCTTGGGGCTATGAAGAAATAATATAAAAAGATATGAAGAAATAATAAAAAAGACTGATATAAACGATACTGTACTTCAGGAGGTTGTTGTTGGAGTTCGGTATGTTATATCAGTCTTTTTATAAATACAGCTGATTAATCGCTTAGGTCAAATCTGTGTCAGATATTAATGGCAGGAATGACTTCCGCAGCCATGATCACCACAGCTGTGGCCTTCTTCATGATCGTGATGGTCGCAATGCACATTCGGATTGTAACCAAGATTTCCTGCAAGCAGTGCATTTACAGCATCATCGGCATTTCCACTGACACCGCCGAAAAGACGGATTCCAGTCTGGGCAAGTGCATTCTGGGCACCACCACCGATACCACCGCAGATCAAGGTATCTACACCATGTTCTACCAGAAATCCAGCCAGCGCACCGTGACCGCTGCCATTTGTGTCAACTACTTCAGCACTTATAACTTTTCCATCTGAAATATCGTAAATCTTAAATGTCTCTGTGTGTCCGAAATGCTGAAAAATTTCTCCGTTTTCATAAGTAACTGCAATCTTCATAATGCAATCTCCTTTTCTGTTTTTAGAATTTAATCCGGAATGTGAAATGTAAGAACAATCCGTTTCCCAAGCTTCATTTCTGCGGTGGCACTTCCCGCAGCGGGCATGCTCCCGTCCTTCACAGAGCCGGTAATTCCCGCCTGAAATCACAAGCAGCTGTCCATAGACAATACATTGGGCAATTTTTTCCCTGGCACTTTCATAAATCTCTGTGACCGTTGTCCGGGAAATATCCATCTGGACAGCGCACTGTTCGTGGGTCTTTTTCTCCAGATCAACCAGACGGATTACTTCGTATTCGTCAAGAGTGAGCATGATCGTTTCTGATTCTTCCGGTCGTACTTCCGGAGAAAAGGTTTCATACTGGGGGGCCTGGCAGATTCTGCGGCATCTTGGTGGTCTAGGCATACACTTCACTTCCTTGTTTTCGACATATGCCGATTATAACCCCAAAAGAGATATATTTCAATACTTTTATTTTCCTAAATTCAGCTGGGAAATGTTGACATATTTCATTGTAAGGAGTACAGTCCAATAAGGAAGAAAAAAAGATGCCTGTGAATGCAGGCATAGGAATCAGAAAAGACAGAAGAGGTATAGATATGCTGAAAGTAAAGAACCTGACTTTTGAAGTGAACGAAGAAGGGAAAAAGCGCTGTCTGGTAAATCATATCAGTTTTGATGTTCATGACGGAGAAATGCTGGTTATTACCGGACCTAACGGTGGAGGAAAATCTACCCTGGCTAAGGTACTGGCCGGTATTGAGAAGGCTGATAGTGGAGAGATTTATCTGGATGAAGAAAATATTACGGATTATGATATTGATCATCGTGCCAATGCAGGAATTGGTTACGCATTCCAGCAGCCACCGCGATTTAAGGGAATGACAGTGAGAAGACTTTTATCTCTGGCAGCAGGGAAAGAACTGACGGAAGAGGAGAGTTGTGATCTTCTTTCCGCAGTGGGACTTTGCTCCGAGGATTACCTGAATCGTCAACTGGATGGTACTCTTTCCGGTGGCGAGATGAAGCGAATTGAGATTGCCACGGTTCTGGCAAAATCACATAAAGTAAGTATCTTCGACGAGCCTGAGGCAGGCATTGATCTTTGGAGTTTTTCCATGCTGATCAAACGGTTCGAAGAGATTCACCGTGAGAAGAAAGAGTGCCTGATTCTGATTTCCCATCAGGAGAAAATTATTAATATGGCAGATAAAATTATGGTAATTGAAGATGGTGAAGTGAAGAAATATGGCACGAAAGAAGACGTTTTCCCAACCTTATTTCAGCAGGAAAAATGTCAGAAATGCCTGACGGAAGGAGGAAAATGCAATGGTTAAAGTAGAAGAAACAACCCAGGGTGTGCTGGATAAAATCAGCGAGGGCTTTGAGCAGAAGGGTGCTTATAATCTTCGTCAGAATGGTATTTCCATCTGTCATGGAGATAGTGAACACATTAAAATTAAGAAAAAAGAAGATATGCAGGGAATCGATATTTATATTGATGGAGAGACAAAAGGGGAGAAAGTTTTTATCCCTGTAGTGGTAAGCGTGTCAGGAATGACAGATTTGGTTTATAACGATTTTTATATTGCAGACGGAGCAGATGTTGACATTATTGCAGGCTGTGGAATCCATAATAGTGGCTGCAATGACAGCCGTCATGATGGGATTCATACTTTCCATGTGGGAAAAAACGCCAACGTACATTATGAAGAAAAGCATTATGGTGAGGGAAATGGAACCGGAAGCAGGGTACTGAATCCGGTAACAAATATTGAACTTGGTGAAAATTCTGTATTTACTTTGGATACGGTTCAGATCAAGGGTGTAGACTCCACTGTGCGTACCACAAATGTTTCAATGGAAGCGGATTCCAAGCTGTTTGTGCTGGAGCGCCTGATGACTGATGGAGAGCAGAAGGCAGAGTCTGATATGGAAGTCTGTATGAATGGAGCCGGTTCTTCTGCACAGATCATTTCCCGTTCTGTAGGAAAGGGACATTCTTCTCAGGTATTTCATCCGAAGGCTGTTGGAAAGAATAAGTGTCATGCGCATATTCAGTGTGATTCCATTATCATGGATCATGCAGAAGTCGGTTCAATTCCGGAAATTCAGGCGAAGCATGTGGATGCAGCAATTGTTCATGAGGCAGCGATTGGAAGAATCAACGATGAACAGCTTCTGAAGCTGAGAACTCTTGGTATGACAGAGGCTGAGGCTGAGAATGTGATCATTGAGAACTTCCTGAGCTGAATAAAGCGGAAATAATAACAAAAAAGTTGCGACATTTGCCGCAACTTTTTTGTTAAAAAACTATTGTTTAATTAGTAAAACAGCACCGCCAAATAATAGTAAAATTGAAAAGATAATTGAAAAAATATGAGTTCCTGCGCTTGGGGCACCACCCTGTTTAAGTGCAGTTTCACAATCCAGTGCATTTTCCATCAGATTATCTGTGATACCGGATACAGCTTTAAGGGTCTGACCGTCCTGTATCCCAATGGCGGTAACCACTTGTCCTGTTTCGAAGCTGACCGCATCATAAAAATAACGATAATCGTCTTGCCTGTCATCACGCTGTGTCTGCGCCAAAGGCTCTATAAAATGCTCCTGTGAGTAGTTTTTGTCTGGCACATAAACATAACCAATCGCATCTAATGCTGCTTCCTCATAATTTCCCCAGGTTTTATTTAATACAATGTTATCTATAAAATCTTGTGAAAGTGTATATTCTCCAACCTTCCCATTGCCTGTAAAGGTTTTGTCATGATATATGGAGTCCCATCTTAGAACACCATAGCGCTTTTCTTCCTCTGTCAGTGGTGGGGTAGGTGTTACGTTTTTGGAACGCTTCATTGTTTGCTTTGCACGTGAAATACGAATGCTGTCAATGGATAATCCAAGTTCATCATCATAGGCTGGCTCTGTCAATTCGAAGGCCCCACATACGATTACTATTTTTCCATCATTTGCAGGAGTAATTGCATCTTCTCCCACATAGACTGCATCTTTTAGGGCTGCTTTTGTTTTGGGTGTATCTACAAAGATCATTTTCAAGGAGGATACAGTAAAAAAAATTCCGATTAAAATAATGATAACTCCTGCCAGTTTCTTTAATATTTTCACAAACATTTTATCAACCTTCCTTTCTAACCTTTTGATCCCTGGTATCATCATCTTATTATATTATGGCATGTCCAAAGCAAACTGCCACTAGCATTTGCGATAGTGACAGAGGTGAAATTCCATGTTATCTATAGGATTCAGACCGAGTTTATAGTATAATACATCATATAGATAGGTGCAGTGTGGATGGATTGGGAAGGGAATAAAGGATGTCTTATAAGAAGAAAAGATTGTTATTCTATATGATGATAGCATGCTTTGTTGCAGTGGCTTTTGCATTTCGGCATGTGTCTTTTAAATCTGTTTATCTGCGTCATTTTGCAGGACAATGCCGAAGCAGTATTTATATTGGTTTATATTGTGCGTGGGTTATCTATCTGGAAAAGCATGTGGTAGATATAAAGATGCGTCGATGTCTGACTGGGATAGGGGGGCTGATGGTTTTGTGGTTCCTCATAAGGACGATTAAATTTCTTGTTTTTTTTGATCCATTAGGGATGCGTATCTGCTGGTATCTTTATTATATTCCCATGATTTTGATACCGACGCTGGGACTGAATGCAGCAATGCTGATGAATCATACAGATGAGGACAAATGTAAAAAACAGACTGTATTTTTGCTCATACCGGCAGTAGTGTTGATCGTGACGGTACTAACCAATGATTTGCATCAAAAAGTCTTTTATTTTTCAGAAGGGTTTCAGGTTTCCAATGAGATTTACGAGTACGGAATTGCTTTTATCTGTATTCAGATATGGGTCATGCTCTGTTTGATTTTGATGGAACTTGTATTGATCAGTAAGAGTAGGATTCCGGGAAAAAAAAGGTTCTGGCTTCCGGTTATTCCGGGAATTTTACTGCTGACCTGGAATATCTGTACTATTTTTAAAATAGAGTTCGTTCAGGTGATTGCGGGGGATATGACGGCAACCTGTTGTTTACTGATGGCAGCTATTTATCAGGGGAGTATTGCCTGTGGACTGATTCAGATCAATAGCAGATATCTTGAAATGTTTCAGGCGGCAGGTGGCTTGAATGCAGAGATTACAGACCAGACATTTGAGCAGCACTATCAATCCGGAAGGTTTCCGGATATATCGCAGGAAATACGACAGGGAGTTATAAGCGAACCATTTGTGATGGACGATGGAATCAGAATCAGTCATATGTTTATACAGGGAGGCCATTTATTCTGGACAGAGGATATTTCACTGCTTGTGGATCAGTATGAAGATATTAAGGAACAACAGGAGGAATTAAAGGAGAAAAATCTTCTTTTACAAAAGACTTATGAGCAGGAAGCGAAACGTCGGAAAATCGAAGAGCAGAACAGACTGTTGAATCTGATACAGAGTCAGACAGCCGGACACTTGGAACTGATCGCCTGTTTTATGGAGCAATTGGAAGAAACTGACTCCAAAGAGGTTTATGAACGTCTTCTGGGACAGATTGTTGTGGTTGGGACTTATCTGAAAAGACGCAAGAATTTTCTTCTGACACTTCATGATGAAGCCAAGGAGACACGGTTAAATGCGGAAGACCTGATACAAGGTCTGGCAGAATCCTGCTCTGCCTTAAAGCTTTGTAATATCCGTGCTTTATATTATGTTAATGATCAGCAGTTTGAGTTACATAATGTAGATATCTTGAAATGTTATGATTATTTTGAGTGGCTGATAGAGAAATTGTTTAATAAGATGGATGTGATATTTTTCCGCGTAGTTATGTTAGAAGCGCATTTGACAATCTCTGCACATATAGTTTCCGGGCATGATCTGAAAAAATTGCTGGGAGAAAGACCGGGAACAAAGGTGCAGAAGGAAGATGAGAAAGAGTGGCTGGTTCGATGTCGAATTTCATAGAAAGCAGTATAGGTATGCAGAATACCATAATGGTTATTATGGAAATCTGCCTGGTACTTGAGTTTATTCTTATACTTTTAAGAGTGACGCAGGCTGCAGAATTAAAAAGAATTATTTCTGCGCTTGTTCTTTTTGGAGTGTCACTTCTGCTGATCACTATGCTGGCAAATGATCATCAGTACAGTGTAGGGTGGCAGGAGCAGCGTCCAATGCTTCCGGAGATTTCAGGCATATTGGTCTTGAGCGGCATCATAGGATTGGCAATATATCTGATTGGAAAAATCCAGGAGGAACGGAAACGGGAGAAAACGATATTAACCTCGTGGTCAGTTTATGAAGCAGTAGATAATGCGCCCTGTGGTGTTTGCTTTGCAGATCCATTTGGTCAGATCATTATCTGCAATTCAAAAATGTGGGAGGTGAGCCAGATGCTGACAGGAGTCCAATTACAGGACTATGAAGTGCTGCATCAGGCGATACATTCAGAAAACGTCAGACCTGGAATTATACCCATAAGCTTCGATGATAGTGTTTTTTATTTTCCAAATGGAAAAGTGTGGATGTTCCAGGAATATAATCTTCAAAGTCCGGATTTGTCTGGCTATAGACAGGCCGTGGCCATAGATGTTTCGGAGATATATTATAACAGTGAAGAAATTAAATCTAATAATGAAAGACTGAAAGAGTTCAACCAGAAGCTGGAGAAAATGTATGAAAAAATCGGTGATAAAATCCGGGAACAGGAAACTCTGGCAATGAAAATGCAGGTACATGATAATTTTGGCCGCAGTCTTTTTATGATACGAAGAATACTGGAGAATAAAGAAAATACAAGTTATATGAATAAACAGCTGGATGTGTTAAAGGAGCAGGTTTATATTCTTACAAATATGACAGTTGAGAATATGGAGGATTTATATCAAAATACGGAAAAGCAGGCAGAGGAATTGGGGATAACAATCCGGATGAAAGGAAATGTTCCGGAGAATTCAGTTCAAAGAATCTTAATAGACCGTGCCATTCGTGAGTGTGTTACGAATTGTGCCAGACATGCCCATGGAAGTGAAGTGAATGTGACAATAGAGGATGAAACAGAGGCATATATAGTCCGGATAACCAATAATGGGGATGTTCCAGGAAAAAATGCAAGAGAAGGTGGTGGGTTAACTGCGCTCAGGAGAGCTTTGGAAATAGAAAATTGTAGTATGATTACCGTATTTGAACCAGCATTTTGTCTGTTGGTGAAGCTGCCGAAGGTTAAGTAAATGCTTATGCGTCCGAGGATACACAGAAAGGGTGAGAGATCATGATTCGTGTACTTATTGTAGAAGATCAGAAAATTATGCAGAAATATTTTGAATACATACTTTTTCAGGAGAGTGAATTTCGACATGTGCAGACTGTTTCAGACGCAGAAGAGGCCGTAAAGATATGTGATTATTCTGCTGTTGACCTGGTATTGATGGATGTTCAGACTTATCATAATCATGATGGTCTAAAGGCTGGAAAAGCAATCAAGGAGGCATGCCCTTATACGAAAATCCTGATCGTAACATCTCTTGTTGATCCGAAGGTGCTGGAGAGGGCAAAAAGCGGATGTGCAGACAGTCTTTGGTATAAAGATCATGGGGAGGATGAAATCAGGGATGTGATCAGGCGCACTGTAAACGGAGAACATATTTTTCCGGATGTTACACCTAGTGTAGAACTGAACTGGATAACAAGTGGTGAGATCAGCCCGAGACAATTGGAGATGCTGCGGATGTATATTTGTGGTTATTCTTATTCGGAGATTGCCCGGGAAATGAACTGTTCAACAGCCGGTGTAAGATGGAATTTCCAGGAAATGATTGCGAAAGCAGGCTACAGCTGCAAGGAGGATCTTATCGCAGCTGCTTTGGAAAGTAAATTGATCGTTACCACGCTAAAGTAGAAATTGTGCCAAAAATCAGATAATAATTCGGTTACTATCAAAAGTGCTAGTGAATAACTCTGTTCCTCTTTGTATAATGAGAATATAAAAGGCAATCATTTACAGAGGAGGCGGTAGAATGGGATTTTTTGATAAGAAATATTGCGATATCTGCGGAGAAAAAATCGGATTGCTGGGAAATCGCAAGCTGGAAGATGGAAATTTATGTAAGGAATGCGCCAAGAAGTTATCTCCGTGGTTCGAAGAGCGCAGGCACAGTACAGTAGATGATATTAAGCGTCAGCTGGAATATCGCAAGCAGAATGAGACCAAGGTACAGAACTTCCATATTACGCGGCAGATCAAAACCAAAACCTACAATGTCTATATTGATGATACCCAGGGCAATTTTACAATTGCACATAGTCTGGATACCAGAGAAAATCCGGATATTCTGCCTTTATCAGCTATAGTACAGTGCAGACTGGATGTTCAGCAGGATCAGATAGAAGAAACGTATACCAAAGACGGTAAAACGGTCAGCTACCAACCTCCGGTTTATAAGTATGAGTATAATTACAGTATGAAAATCCAGGTGAGATCACCATGGTTTGACGACATGAATTTCCGTTTGCATAATTTTGCAATTGAGCAGGAGAAGAGAGCGGAAGTAATGGAAATGGAGCGTACTGGCTATGAAATTGTAGCGGCATTGACCGGACAGACACCAATGGGAATGCAGCAGAATATGATGGGAATGAACGGAATGCCGATGAACAATGGCATGAATGGTGGAATGAATAACGGAATGCAGTCTGGAATGCCAGGAATGAATGGAATGTCGATGAACAACGGCATGAATGGTGGAATGAATAACGGAATACAGCCGGGAATGCCAGGAATGAATGGAATGTCGATGAACAACGGCATGAATGGTGGAATGAGTGGCGGAATGCAGCCGGGAATGTCAGGAATGAACGGAATGCCGATGAATAACGGAATGAATGGCGGAATGCAGCCGGGAATGTCAGGAATGAATGGAATGCCGATGAACAACGGCATGAATGGTGGAATGAGTGGCGGAATGAATGGCGGAATGAATGGCGGAATGCAGTCTGGCAGTACATGGAAATGTAAATGTGGGGCAGAAAATACGGGTAAGTTCTGTGAGTTCTGTGGAGAATTAAGACCATATTAAGTAAGTGAATCTGTGTTGTGATTTCACATAAGAAAGGAGAATGGATTATGAGTAAAAAAATGAAATTATGGGCAGCAGGTGCATTGGGAGTTATGATGGCAGGTGTTGTCAGTGTAAATGTTTATGCTCTGGAAGAAAAGGATGTAGAAGGTTTGTGGTATGTGAACAGCCTTTCTATGGATGGTGGTGAAAATACATTCCATCCGGAAATGATGGGAATGGAAATGACCTTCAATTTTGCTGAAGGCGGCAAGGGTGAAGTAACCAATGCTTATGAAGGCGGTGAGGCGGAGCCTGACGAGCTGGAATGGAAAATTGATGGGGATAAGCTGTTAATAACCGCAAATGATGAGACTGTGGAAGGTGAATATTCAGATGGAACTATTTCCGTGGACGCCGGTGGAATGCTCTTTATCATGAATAAGGAAAAGGAAGAATATGTACCTTATGTACCGGGAAAACCAGTAGAAGAACCTAAGCTGGAAGACTTTGACGGTGATTGGAACAGCACATTGATGGATGCGTTCGGAATGCAGATGCCTACAGCTGCCGGAGTTTCAGATGTGGAAATGAAAATTTCCATTTCAGGCGGCAAAGCTTCTCTTGTAATGATCGAAAGCGGAACCGAAACAGAGGTTGATCTTGAGGGTGAACTGGATGGAAATGCGTTGCTATTAAAATCCACAACAGAGAAGGAAGAGGATTCTGAAAGCTATTCTTTATTCAGTACAGATTTGATGAGATTCTATCTGCTGGATGATGGCAATCTGTGCTTTACAACTGGCGACAGCCTGGATGAAGCAGCAGATACAGAAGCAGCGGATACAGAAGCAGCGGATGCGGAAGCGGCAGAAGCAGATGCAGCAGAGGGCGATGACGAGTATTCAGACTTTGGTGATACAGACTTTACAGTTAAGGTGTATTTTGAAAAATTAGTCGTAGAGTAAGAATGTCTGACTTTGAATGATGGTTGAGACAGCGTCAGAAGAGACGGATTTTGTTTACAAGGGGGACTGACATCATGAAGAAATATTCGATCATAATAGGTATCAGTGCCTTGCTGTTGGCATTTATTATGCCGGTGGAATGTATGGGAAGCTTGCAGGAAGAAGCTGCCTATCTGGATTACTTACAGGACAGTTTAAGGGAAAATGATTGTCAGGTAGGAATGGCATTTCTGGGATATATTGGTGAAGATGCACTTGCTCAGGATATTTTGGATTATACGAGACAGAATGATTATCCGGAAATTTATCCTTTTTTACAAAATGGTACAGTTGTAGATGCAGGTGGATATGAGGTTTATGCCATTGTACCCAGATATGGCTGGTCAATTAGTGTTTATCCATCCGAAATGACAGAAGATGCGGAATACCGCGATAATCTGGATGCTCCTTATTATAAAGGAGCACCAGATGAGATCATCATTCTCAAGTGTAATATAAGCGAGATATACTCTAATGTAATGGTTTCTGCAACCGAAGATAATATGAGTGTTACATACCGCCCCGCAGTTTCTTTAAAAGATGGCCGCCTTGCAGAAGAAAAGCATTGCTGTGATTTCTCTATCTATTATTATGGAGAATATAGTGAATATGAAGGTGATCTGTCAGAAGATAATAGTACAGAGGTAGATCGTGCTTATAATTTGCTTTGTGAGACTGATGAAGTCAGTTATTATTTAAGACTTGGAATGTCAGTATGGTATACTGGAAGTAAGGAAGTAATAGACGGAAGAGAATGCATGGTATTTGTTCTCGGCACAGAACATGAAGATCAATTTGTAAAAGAAAACTACTATGCAGTGTATGATGATCAGGTTTATTACTATGACGTGATTGATGATGTCTGGAATATTCTGGGCGCAGGATGAAGCATTAAGTAAATATTAACGGAGATAGTGTGTAGCAGATTCATTTCATTACTTGACATGGAGTGAATCTGCTATTAAATTGTGTATAAGAAGGGATAGAAATACCGAAAAACGATGATGCTAATACAAACGCAGAAAGGAGAATTTTAATGGCAAAAATTTTAATCAGCCCATCTAAATATGTACAGGGTGGAGGAGAAATGAAGAACATTGGCAAATATGCCGCAGAAGCAGGCAAGAAAGCACTGGTTCTGATCAGTCAGGGTGGTTATAAGAGAAATGGCAAAATAATCGAGGATAGTTTTGCCCAAAGCAGCTGTGAGGTAGTATTTGATTATTTTAATGGTGAATGCTGCAGCAGTGAGATTAACAGACTTCTGAAGGTTGTAAAGGACAATGGCTGTGATCTTATCATTGGTATTGGCGGCGGTAAGATTTTTGATACGGCGAAAGCTGTTGCGCATTATGCGGGAACACAGGTGTTTATCTGTCCGACAATTGCATCTACAGATGCTCCTTGCAGTGCATTATCTGTAATTTATACGGATGAAGGTGTTTTTGAAAAATATTTATTCCTTCCGGCTAACCCGAATCTTGTTCTGATGGATACAGAGATTATTGCAAAATCTCCTGTCAGACTGACCGTAGCAGGTATGGGGGATGCACTTGCTACTTATTTTGAGGCGAGAGCATGTAAGAGAAGCGGTGCAACCTCCTGTGCAGGGGGAAACACAACAGGTGCTGCAATGGCACTGGCAGAGCTTTGCTTTGATACCCTGATGGAAGAAGGCGTGAAAGCTAAAATCGCGCTGGAGGCTGGTGTATGTACTCCGGCAGTAGAAAAAATCATCGAGGCAAACACTCTGCTTTCTGGAATCGGATTTGAGAGCGCCGGACTTGCAGGAGCCCATGCAATCCACAATGGACTGACTGTACTGGAAGAATGCCATCATATGTACCATGGTGAAAAGGTTGCATTTGGAACCCTTGCACAGCTGGTACTGGAAAACATTCCGCACGAAGAACTGGAAGAAATTATCATGTGGTGCATAGAAGTGGGTCTTCCGGTAACTCTTAAAGAGCTTGGAGCTGGAAAAGTAACAGATGAGCAGCTTATGGAAGTTGCCAAAGCTGCATGTGCAGAAGGTGATACACTTCACAATATGCCATTTACAGTTACCCCTGAGAGTGTATTTGCAGCGATCAAGGCAGCAGATGCATATGGCAGATATTATCTGGGAGAAGAATCATAAGGTCTTTTGCCACTCATTTGATCCGTATCATGGAAAAATAACTCATAGGCTTCAGGAATACGGTAACAGGGCATATATATTTACAAAATGCCCTGTTATCTTTAAATAATAATGCCAGTATAATACCGGCTGCTAACGAATCCATCCTATTTTTTTTCGTGGATAACGTGGTGTTTTATATGGCAGGAAATCGAGAACCATTGCAGTCCAACAGGCATACCCGCACCAGCCACGTCCAAAAACAAGAGGACCAAAGATTTTTGCAACTGCATAATGAATCGTGGCCGCCTCAAATACACCGGTGAAAAGATAATACCAGAATCCCTCAATCTGCATATTTTCATTGCAGATCAATCCAAGATATACGAGCATATAGATTCCAACAAGAAGCTGTACAATGCGCCTTGCATATTTGTATTCTTTTATAAAAAGAAAAACACCAAGAGAAACAGAAATGCCGATATAACTGAAGTTGAACAGATAAAAAATATTCTGTTTACTCAGCCAGAGTGTGACAGCAATTCCTTCAAATATCATAAACATGATAATCGGTACCAGATATTTATTAATACGTTTCATTTCTTCACCTGCTTTCATCCTATCCAGGCTGGAAATAAATTTCTTAGGGGTGGTTTGTAGATAAATCATATCACAAAGCCTGTTAAAAGTTACACTAAATTATGTAAAAAAAACGGAAACTGTGAAGAAAATGTGAAATTAGCACTCACCTATTGACAGTGCTAACAATGTGTGTTATATTACATACAGAACAAAGGAAGAGAGAAAAAGCTTCCGGTTCCGTTAAAGATGATAATAAAACATGGAAATGTTCACAATATAAGGAGGAATGAGTTATGTTAATGCCTAGTATTTTTGGAGAAAATTTATTCGATGATTGGATGAGATTACCAGCAGAAAGAGAGAATAACAGAAGCTACAGAGCAGCAGAACTGATGAAGACAGATATTAAGGACGTTGATGGAAATTATGAATTGAGCATAGATCTTCCAGGCTTCCATAAAGAGGATGTGAAGATTCAGCTGAAAGATGGATATCTTAACATCCAGGCTGCAAGAACTGAGAATAAAGATGAGAAAGACAATAATGGTAAATTTATCCACAGAGAACGTTATACCGGACAGTGCTCCAGAAGCTTCTATGTAGGTAAAGATGTAGAGCATGAGGATATTCATGCGAAATATGATAATGGTGTCCTGACGGTTACGTTCCCGAAGGAAGCCAAGAAGAAAGAGCCAGAAGAGAAGAAATTTATTTCTATTGAAGGCTAAATATGATGCTTAAGCAAATTTCATAATTGATATAGATTGTTTCATACCCCCTCATTATTGCCTGCCGGCTTTTCGCCGACAGGCTTTTCTTGCGTTAAAAATAAATGTACAGTATAATCCTGTCTTTGACAGTTATTAGAAGAAAAAATCGCTGTATCCCTTGAGTTTACTGGGGTTCAGCGATTTTTGCCGTTGTTTTGAAGTATAGTAATTTATTCCTTCCCTTTACTTTTTTTCTGTATTGTTTTCATTTTGCTCTTTGTTATAAATTGATAGTCTGTCCTAAAACCACAGCTTTCATGAAGGGCATCCGTAATCTTTTCGCGTTTATACAGTGGGATGAATCCCTGTTCGTGTATTTCTGCAAAATTCATTGCCTTTAGGGTGTCCAATAATTCTTCACAGGTATATTGCAGATTTAACTTTTTCTCAAGATAACGGTAGATTGTTAATGAGAGAAAACAGATTAGAAAATGAGCTTTGATCCTGTTCTCGTCCTGTAAATAAACTGGTCTTGCAGAAAAATCAGTTTTCATGATACGAAAACATTCTTCAATCTGCCATCTGCCTTCGCTTACTTTTAAAATATCATTGACATCATCATCCAAAAGATCTGTACAGACTGCGTAAAGGCCATCATACTGTGCTTCTTCCGCAATCTTGTCCTCATCCAGGTATTGTTCTATATCTGCAGCTTCCCCATCCTTGGTGACAGCTTTCTTCCCTATGAAACGTGCCGGATCGTTTGGATTCTTACGATTCTTTTTCGTACTTCCGGATTCCAACATTTTTTGTGCCCGCTCTACCTGTTTGTCGCGGATCGTCTTCTGATAAAGGGCATATTTAGGAGAATAGGTGATGATTAAACGCTGGTGCAGTTTTTTGGTGGTGTACGGTTCGTCTTTATAATAAAGTCCTTTGTCATCTTCTGGTGGTTTCGTGATATCGACTGGAAGATCATCGGAAACACGTTTGAAACCCTGTAGGTTCAGTGTCCATTCTTTTTCCTCTTTTTTCAGCTTTTTGATTGATTGGGTTACGATATAAGCACGTTTACCCATATGGTTGTATTCGCGGATGGATTCTGATCCCAACCCGGCATCACTGCAATAAATAAATTTCTGGCATCCGAAATCACGAAGGACTTTTTTTTCCAGAGGTTTTAGAGATGTCTGTTCATTTGCATTTCCTGGAAAAAGAGAAAAGGCAAGCGGAA
>CAKRRG010000059.1 GCA_934394545.1 uncultured Blautia sp. | reverse complement strand
GTTTCTGCAACAGACGCTACTGCTCCTGCAAGAATCCTTGCTAAATTTGCAAAACAGTATCCGGCACTTGAATTAGTAGCTGGTATTGTTGAGGGTAACTACAACGATCAGGCAGGAATCCAGGCACTGTCCCAGGTTCCGTCCAGAGAAGAGCTTCTCGGCAAACTGCTTGGAAGCATCCAGTCTCCTATCACCAACTTTGCTCGTGTGCTTAATCAGATTGCAGAGCAGCAGGGTGGAGAGGCTGAGGCACCAGCTGCAGAATAATTTGAGAATCTGTCGCTGAATCGAATCATTGATTCCACAAAAATATTTAAAATGGAGGAAAATTATAATGGCAAAGTTAACAACAGCTGAGTTTATCGAAGCAATCAAAGAGTTATCTGTATTAGAGTTAAATGAGTTAGTAAAAGCTTGCGAGGAAGAGTTCGGTGTATCCGCAGCAGCAGGCGTTGTTGTAGCAGCAGCAGGTGCTGGTGAAGCAGCAGAAGAGAAAGATGAGTTTGACGTAGAGCTTACAGAAGTAGGTCCTAACAAAGTTAAAGTTATCAAAGTTGTTCGTGAGATCACAGGCTTAGGTCTTAAAGAAGCTAAAGAAGTTGTTGATGGTGCTCCGAAAATGGTTAAAGAGGGCGCTTCCAAAGCTGAGGCTGAGGATATCAAAACTAAACTTGAGGCTGAAGGCGCTAAAGTTACTCTTAAATAATTTAAGCGAACCATGCTCCCCGCAGAAGTCTGTCGTGCAGGCCTCTGCGGGGATTTTTTTGTAGCAGGAACATTATGAAGTAATGTTCCTATTACCCAAAAACGTTCCGCAAGGATGCGGCCTGATGCATGAGAAATAAAAGGGAGACTCTGAATATGAAGAAGATTTTAGCTGGAGCGCTGCTTGGAGTGGCTTTGCTACAGGGAAACAGTTTTTCTTTGCATGCTGAGGCGGAAAATATAACAGAAGAGTTTGCTGCTACAGATGAAAACTCAAGTTTTGAAGCTGAACTGGAAGTAGAAAATGATGAAGCCGGATTTTACGGTGAAAATGATGAGATAGACTTCTTTGGAGCTGATGGGTTTGAAAGCAGCTGTGAAGAAGAACCGAAAGAGATGCTTATTACTTCTGAACCATCAGAAGCAGAGAAAATTCTGGCAGGGATTCCTGCAGATGCCAAGTCAGTGGTCCTGGATGCAGAAGAGGGCAGTGATATTACAGAGAGATTAAATACTGTGCTTGAATTTATGGGAAAGCGCGCCACAGATGCACAGCCCTGCACAGTGGTTATCCCGCCGGGAAATTATCAGCTTTCCGGAACTGTCTGTATGTATAGTAATTTAACATTGGATGCCAGTGGGGCAGTGCTTACGAAGACTTGTACGGACAAGCATGTGATCCTGCGCCTGGGTACTGATGTAAATTCCGGTGGAGGTTATGAGGGATACAGGAATATTGTGATCAAGGGAGGAACCTGGGATTTTAATTATCAGATTGTGGAGAATAAGGAAAGCCCCGGAGGCTTTGTTGGATTTCGAATTGGTCACGCCAGAAATGTAACGATAAAAGATGTAACCTTTTTGAACAACCTGAAATCTCATTTTCTTGAAATTGCAGGTGTAAAGGATGTGGTGGTAAGCGGTTGTACTTTCCGGGGGTATTGGCCTGATTATGAGGGCGGCGGGCAGGAATGCATTCAGCTTGATGCATGCCTGGACTATATTTTCCCCGGATATCAGCCTTTTGATGGGGCTGTCTGTGAGAATGTCCTTGTGGAGAATAACATTTTTGAGGATGTTTTTGCAGGAGTGGGAAGTCACAGCATGATTTATGACCGCCCATATAGAAATATTGTAATTCGTGGAAATACTTTCCGGAATGTACGGAAGCGTGCTGTCTGGTGCCTGAATTATGTAGATTCTGTAGTGGAAGATAATGTGATGGAAAATGTAGGCGGCGGTATTCTGGTGAGTAATATGTATTTTGCCAATACATACCTTGCTCCGGGAGCTGCTTCCGGTGTGGAGGGAAATCATCAGGAATCCGGAATTGTAGTACAGCGGAATCAGATATCTGTTTCAAGTGTAAACAGAATCAATAATGCAGTCTGGAAAGGATATGGTATTCAGGTTCAGGGAACCAGAGTAACGACGTCTCAAAGTACAAATGGAAAAGGGATTCCAGCAGGTTTATATAAGGAAACAGGAGCTGTCGTTTCAGATAATGTCATTACCGGTACCTGCAATGGTATCCGGTTGTATCTTGCAGATAATTGCAAGCTGCTTAATAACAGGCTGGATTTACAGCGAACTGCAGGTTTTTCAGGTATGGGAATCTATCTTTCGGCATCTTCAGGAAATACAGTAAGCGGCAACCAGGTCTCCGGCTGTAAAAATGTGGGAATTTACGCCTATGACGGAGGCAGCTTAAATGTGCCTTCAAAGGAGAACCTGATTCAGGGAAATACTGTATCCGGAACAGGTGGGGATGGAATCCTTCTGGAGAGCGGGTGCGACAGTACGGTGATAAATAAGAACTGTGTTTTATCCGGGAAAAAGAATGGAATCATCGTCTGGGGCAGCCAGAACTGTGAGATAACTTCAAATCAGGTATCAGATTGTGCTTTGAGTGGAATATATCTGGAAAATGTTGGAAAAGCTGTAATAAAATCGAACAAGATCACGAAAGTAAATGGGCGCGGTATACAGGTAATTGGAAGTCAGGTTAAGAGTCTTTACAGAAATATTATAACAGGCTGCAAAAAATGCGGCTTGTATGTAAGTCAGTCCGGGATTTCCGGTAATAAAAAGAATCGAATGGAGAAGAACGGGAGCACTTATGCTATTTATGCAGAAGACAGCACCGGGATTATCTCTGTGAAGCTTCCTACTATATCCCGGATCACCAGGAATTCCGTAAAAGTTACAGGTAAAGCAGCAGGTGGAAAGAAACTTACCATATATTCAGTCAGAGGAAGTAAGAATAAACGTATTGGAAAGGGAACAATAAATTCCAAAAAGAAATACAGTGTTACGATTAAAAAACAGAAAAAGGGAACAGTGCTTCGCTTTGTTCTGTCTGATAAATATGGAAACATTTCCTATACAAATAAGAAAGTAAAGTAACAATATAATTATTTCAAAAAACAGCGTGGAAAATGCTTGACAGGCTTTTTTTGTTGTGCTATAGTGAAGAATGCTATATTATGGCAAGATATGCCTACTATGCGTTGACAGCAAAGAAGGCTGATGTTGTAATAAATAAAATAAAACAGGGGTGAAACGTCAATGGAAAAAAACAGAATTCGTTCTGTAAAAACTGGAAAAAGCATGCGAATGAGCTACCAGAGACAAAAAGAAGTCCTGGAAATGCCGAATTTGATCGAGGTCCAGAAGGATTCTTACCAGTGGTTTCTCGACGAGGGATTGAATGAAGTATTCGATGATATTTCTCCAATCGCAGACTACGGCGGAAAGCTCAGTCTTGAATTCATCGGCTTTACATTTGATGAAAAAGAGGCTAAATATACCATCGAGCAGTGTAAAGAACGTGACGTAACTTATGCCGCACCTTTGAAGGTTCGAGTGAGACTGATTAACAAGGAAACAGATGAGATCAACGAACACGAGATTTTCATGGGAGACCTGCCGATTATGACCGCGACAGGAACTTTCGTTATTAATGGTGCTGAGCGTGTTATTGTCAGCCAGTTAGTACGTTCCCCTGGAATCTATTATGCCATTGCACACGATAAAATTGGTAAGAGACTGTTTTCCTGTACAGTAATTCCGAATAGAGGAGCATGGCTGGAATATGAGACTGACTCCAATGATGTATTTTATGTACGTGTAGACAGAACCCGTAAGGTTCCGATCACGGTACTGATTCGTGCACTTGGTGTTGGTTCCAATGCAGAAATCATCGATTTGTTTGGTGAAGAACCGAAGATTCTTGCAAGTTTTTCAAAGGATACTTCTACTAACTATGAAGAAGGTCTTCTGGAACTGTATAAGAAGATCCGTCCAGGAGAGCCGCTTGCAGTTGAGAGCGCAGAGAGCCTGATCAATGCGATGTTCTTTGACCCGAGAAGATATGACCTTGCTAAAGTTGGACGTTATAAATTTAATAAGAAGCTTCATTTCAATAAACGAATTGTTGGTCATAAGCTGGCTGACGATGTAGTTGAGGGCTCTACAGGAGAAATTCTTGCAGAGGCTGGAACAATCGTAACCAGAGAACTGGCAGATGCCATTCAGAACGCTGCAGTTCCATTTGTATGGATCCAGGGTGAAGAAGACCGCAGAATTAAAGTCCTTTCCAATTTAATGGTAGATATGCATCACTATCTGCCGGAAATCGAGAACCTGGAAGAGCTTGGTGTTACAGAGTTAGTATACTACCCTGTACTCGAAAAAATTCTGGAAGAAAATGACACACTTGAGGATAGAATTGCTGCTATCCGCAGAGACATCCATGATCTGATTCCGAAGCATATTACAAGAGAGGATATTTTTGCTTCTATTAATTACAATATGCATCTGGAATATGGCCTTGGAAATGACGACGACATCGACCACTTAGGAAACCGTCGTATCCGTGCGGTTGGTGAGTTGCTTCAGAACCAGTATCGAATCGGTCTTTCCAGACTTGAGCGTGTGGTTCGTGAAAGAATGACAACACAGGATGTGGAGAGCATTTCCCCGCAGTCCCTGATTAATATTAAACCGGTAACAGCTGCTGTAAAAGAGTTCTTCGGCTCCTCCCAGCTGTCACAGTTCATGGATCAGAACAACCCGCTTGGTGAGCTGACCCATAAGAGACGTCTTTCTGCACTGGGACCTGGTGGTCTGTCACGAGACAGAGCCGGATTCGAGGTTCGAGACGTTCATTATTCCCATTACGGAAGAATGTGTCCGATTGAGACCCCTGAGGGTCCTAACATCGGTCTGATCAACTCTCTTGCATCTTATGCGAAACTGAATCAGTACGGATTTGTTGAGGCACCTTACCGTAAGATTGATAAGACAGATCCTATGAATCCTCGCGTAACAGATGAGGTTGTTTACATGACTGCGGATGAAGAGGATAATTATCATGTAGCACAGGCGAACGAAGCTCTTGATTCTGAAGGCCATTTCATTCGTAAGAATGTTTCCGGTCGTTATCGTGAAGAGACGCAGGAGTATGAGCGTCAGATGTTTGATTACATGGACGTATCTCCTAAGATGGTATTCTCTGTAGCTACAGCGCTGATTCCATTCCTTCAGAATGACGATGCGAACCGTGCGCTGATGGGATCTAACATGCAGCGTCAGGCCGTTCCGCTTCTTACTACAGAAGCACCGGCAGTTGGTACAGGAATGGAAGCTAAGACTGCAGTTGACTCCGGCGTTTGTGTGGTTGCAAGAAAGTCCGGTACTGTACTTCGCGCTACATCTACAGATATCAGCATTAAGAATGATGACGGAACAAAAGATGATTATCATCTTACCAAGTTCCTTCGCAGTAACCAGAGTAACTGCTACAACCAGCGCCCGATCGTTAACCAGGGAGAGCATGTTGAAGCAGGTGATGTTATTGCCGATGGTCCGTCTACTTCTCAGGGAGAGCTTGCTCTAGGTAAGAACCCTCTGATCGGATTTATGACCTGGGAAGGCTATAATTACGAGGATGCGGTACTGTTAAGTGAGAAACTTGTACAGAACGATGTTTATACATCTGTTCACATTGAAGAATATGAAGCAGAATCCCGTGATACCAAGCTTGGACCGGAAGAAATCACTCGTGATGTTCCAGGCGTAGGAGATGATGCACTCAAGGATCTTGATGAGCGTGGAATCATCCGTATTGGTGCAGAGGTTCGTGCAGGTGATATCCTTGTTGGTAAGGTTACTCCTAAGGGAGAAACTGAGCTTACAGCGGAAGAAAGACTTCTTCGTGCCATTTTTGGTGAGAAGGCACGTGAGGTTCGTGATACTTCTCTTAAGGTACCGCATGGTGAGTATGGTATCGTTGTAGATGCTAAGGTATTTACAAGAGAGAATGGGGATGAGCTGTCTCCAGGAGTTAATCAGTCTGTGCGTATTTACATTGCTCAGAAGAGAAAAATCTCCGTTGGTGATAAGATGGCTGGTCGTCATGGTAACAAGGGTGTCGTTTCACGTGTACTTCCGGTTGAGGATATGCCATTCCTTCCGAACGGCCGTCCACTGGATATCGTGTTGAACCCACTGGGTGTACCTTCCCGTATGAACATCGGACAGGTCCTGGAGATTCATTTAAGTCTTGCTGCCAAAGCACTTGGCTTTAATATTTCCACACCGGTATTCGATGGTGCAAACGAGAATGATATCCAGGATACACTGGAACTGGCAAATGACTATGTAAATACAGAAGACTTTGAAGAGTTCCGTGAGAAATATAAAGATATTCTGGCACCAGATGTAATGCAGTATCTGGATGAGAACAAAGAACACAGAGCATTGTGGAAGGGAGTTCCGATTTCCAGAGATGGTAAGGTACAGCTCCGTGATGGACGTACCGGTGAGTTCTTTGATGGTCCGACTACCATTGGACACATGCACTACCTGAAGCTGCATCATCTGGTTGATGATAAGATTCATGCCCGTTCCACAGGTCCATATTCTCTGGTTACACAGCAGCCATTGGGTGGTAAAGCTCAGTTCGGTGGACAGCGTTTCGGAGAGATGGAGGTTTGGGCACTGGAGGCATATGGTGCATCCTATACACTCCAGGAAATCCTGACAGTAAAATCCGATGATGTAGTCGGTCGTGTGAAGACTTATGAAGCAATCATCAAGGGTGACAATATTCCTGAGCCTGGTATTCCGGAATCCTTTAAGGTTCTCCTTAAAGAGCTTCAGTCCCTGGCACTGGATGTACGTGTTCTCAAAGATGACCAGACAGAAGTTCAGATCATGGAGAACGTAGATTACGGCGAAACCGATCTTCGTGCAGTTATCGAGGGAGATTCCCGTGGACATAGAGAAGAGGAATCCTTCAGCAAACATGGCTATACCAAGCAGGAGTTTGATGGAGAGGAACTTGTTGATGTGGACGAGGACGAAGAAGAGGATTATGAATCCGAAATCGACGATTCCTACGATGATATCGAAGAGTAGAAAGGGGAAAAGAATACATGGCAGAATCAACCAATACCAATGAAACATATCAGCCAATGACTTTTGATGCCATTAAAATCGGACTGGCGTCCCCGGAAAAGATCAGAGAGTGGTCAAGAGGTGAGGTTTTAAAACCGGAAACCATCAACTACCGTACCTTGAAACCGGAGAAAGACGGACTTTTCTGTGAAAGAATTTTCGGACCGAGCAAGGACTGGGAGTGCCACTGTGGTAAATACAAAAAGATCCGTTATAAAGGTGTTGTCTGCGACCGATGCGGCGTTGAGGTTACCAAGGCTTCAGTTCGTAGAGAGCGTATGGGTCACATTGAGCTTGCTGCTCCTGTTTCCCATATCTGGTATTTCAAGGGTATTCCGTCCCGAATGGGACTTATCCTAGATCTGACTCCAAGAACATTGGAGAAAGTCCTTTACTTTGCAAACTATATTGTACTGGATCCGGCAGATTCCGGACTCCAGTACAAGCAGATCCTTACTGAGAGAGAGTATCAGGATGCCCGTGAGTCTTTCGGAAACAACTTCCGTGTAGGCATGGGTGCTGAAGCTATTAAGGAACTCCTTATGGCAATTGATCTTGAGAAGGATTCCGCTGAATTAAAGGCCGAACTGGTTAAGGCAACAGGCCAGAAGCGTGCAAGAATTATCAAACGTCTTGAGGTTGTAGAATCCTTTAGAGAGTCTGGAAACCGTCCTGAGTGGATGATTCTTGATGTAGTTCCTGTAATCCCGCCGGATCTTCGTCCTATGGTACAGCTGGATGGTGGACGTTTTGCAACATCTGACCTGAACGACCTGTACAGAAGAATCATTAATCGTAATAATCGTCTGAAAAGACTGCTGGAGCTTGGCGCTCCGGATATCATTGTCCGCAATGAGAAACGTATGCTTCAGGAAGCAGTTGATGCTCTGATCGATAATGGTCGTCGTGGCCGTCCGGTAACAGGACCTGGAAACAGAGCTTTGAAATCTCTTTCTGATATGCTGAAGGGTAAATCCGGACGTTTCCGTCAGAACCTTCTTGGTAAACGTGTTGACTACTCTGGACGTTCCGTTATTGTCGTTGGACCTGAACTGAAGATTTTCCAGTGCGGTCTGCCGAAAGAGATGGCAATTGAGCTGTTCAAGCCTTTCGTTATGAAGGAACTGGTAGCAAACGGTACCTCTCATAATATTAAGAATGCTAAGAAGATGGTAGAGAAGCTTGAGCCGGCTGTATGGGATGTTCTGGAAGATGTTATCAAAGAGCATCCGGTTATGTTAAACCGTGCACCTACACTGCATCGTCTTGGTATCCAGGCATTTGAGCCAATCCTTGTAGAAGGTAAGGCAATTAAGCTTCATCCACTTGTTTGTACTGCATTTAATGCTGACTTCGATGGTGACCAGATGGCTGTCCATCTTCCACTGTCCCAGGAAGCACAGGCAGAGTGCCGTTTCCTGCTTCTGTCTCCGAACAACCTTCTGAAGCCTTCCGATGGTGGTCCGGTAGCCGTTCCTTCACAGGATATGGTTCTTGGTATCTACTACCTGACACAGGAAAGACCTGGAAATAAGGGGGAAGGTAAGTTCTTTAAGAGCATTAATGAAGCAATCCTGGCATATGAGAATCAGGTAATCACTCTGCAGTCCAAGATTCTTGTACGTTGCAGTAAGGTTATGCCGGATGGAAGCACTTTTACAGGTAATGTACAGTCTACGCTGGGTCGTTTCCTGTTCAATGAGATCCTGCCTCAAGATCTGGGCTTTGTTGATAGAAGTATTCCGGGAAATGAGCTTCTTCTTGAAGTAGACTTCCTGGTTGGTAAGAAACAGCTGAAACAGATTCTTGAAAAAGTTATTAATACTCATGGAGCAACCAAGACTGCTGAGGTTCTGGATGCTATCAAAGCTATGGGTTATAAGTATTCTACAAGAGCTGCAATGACCGTATCTATTTCTGATATGACCGTGCCGCCGCAGAAGCCTGAGATGATCAAGGCTGCACAGGATACTGTTGATAAGATCACCAAGAACTATAAACGTGGTCTTATTACTGAAGAAGAGCGTTATAAAGAGGTTGTTGATACCTGGAAGAAGACTGACGATGAGCTTACTCATGCACTTCTTTCCGGACTTGATAAGTATAACAATATCTTCATGATGGCTGACTCAGGTGCCCGTGGATCTGATAAGCAGATCAAACAGCTTGCTGGTATGCGTGGATTGATGGCCGATACAACCGGACATACGATCGAGCTTCCTATTAAGTCAAACTTCCGTGAAGGTCTGGACGTACTGGAGTACTTTATGTCCGCTCATGGAGCCCGTAAAGGTCTTTCCGATACTGCGCTTCGTACAGCCGATTCCGGTTACCTGACAAGACGTCTTGTTGACGTTTCCCAGGATCTGATCGTACGTGAGATGGATTGCTGTGAGAACAGAGCAGAGATTTCCGGTATGTATGTGAAAGGATTTATGGATGGTAAAGAGGAGATTGAGGGACTTCAGGACCGTATTACAGGTCGTTTCTCCTGTGAGACCATTAAGAATAAAGAGGGCGAAGTCCTTGTAAAAGCAAACCACATGATTACTCCGAAGCGTGCAGCCCGCATCATGAAAGAGGGCGTGGACAATATCACCGGAGGTCCTGTAGAGCAGGTTAAGATCCGTACAATCCTTAGCTGTAAGTGTAAGGTTGGTGTGTGTGCGAAGTGTTATGGTGCCAACATGGCTACCGGTGAGCCGGTTCAGGTTGGTGAGTCCATCGGTATTATCGCTGCACAGTCTATCGGTGAGCCTGGTACACAGCTGACCATGCGTACATTCCATACTGGTGGTGTTGCCGGTGGAGATATTACACAGGGTCTTCCTCGTGTCGAGGAGCTTTTTGAGGCCAGAAAGCCAAAAGGACTTGCTGTTATCACTGAAATCAAGGGTGTTGCTACAATTAATGACACCAAGAAGAAGAGAGAAATCATTGTAACAGATACTGAGACAGGTGATTCCAAGACTTATTTGATTCCATATGGTTCTCGTATTAAGATTCTGGATGGACAGGTTATGGAGGCCGGCGATGAGCTTACAGAAGGTAGTGTAAACCCACATGATATCCTTAGAATCAAGGGTGTTCGTGCTGTTCAGGATTACATGATCCGTGAGGTTCAGCGTGTATATCGTCTTCAGGGTGTTGAGATCAACGATAAGCATATCGAGGTTATCGTTCATCAGATGCTGAAGAAAATCCGTATTGAAGATAATGGAGATTCTGAATTCCTGCCAGGTACACTTGTTGACTTCCTTGAGTATGAGGAAGTAAATGAGAAGCTGGAAGCTGAGGGATTACGTCCTGCAGTTGGAAAACAGGGAATGCTTGGTATCACAAAGGCGTCTCTTGCTACTGATTCCTTCCTGTCAGCTGCTTCCTTCCAGGAGACAACCAAGGTTCTGACTGAGGCTGCCATCAAGGGTAAGGTTGACCATCTGATCGGTCTGAAGGAGAACGTAATCATCGGTAAGCTGATTCCTGCCGGAACAGGCATGAAGTGCTACAGTGATCTGGAGCTGGATACCGGAATGCCGGAAGAGTCTGAAGAAATCGAATTTGATGAAATGGATGATGATCAGGATCTGCTGGATGTAAATGAAGAATCAGAGGAGCTGGATGATGAAGAGAATCTGGACGAGTCTGAGACAGCAGAAGATTCATTCGAGGACGAAGAATCTACTGATGACAGTGAAGAGTAATCAATAAAATATATGAAAGTATAAATCCCCTGGGGTGACAGAAATGTTGCTCCAGGGGATTTTTTTCGCTGTACTAGAGCGTGTTTGAAAAGCATTCCTGCAATCTGCACGCCCCACTTTGCGGTGTATTTCGCTCGAATTCAGTTGCCGTAGCCCGCTACGGCGCCCTCATCCGGGCAAAATCTCCCACAAATTGTGACGTACATCTTACAGAAAGCCTTTTTCAAACACGCTCTAGCTCAACGGGATGTAAGCTATTTTCATAACATCGGGCCTGTGAAAAAACCAATCCGTGATTATAAGAATATCTGGGGTTACTTGAGAGAACTTTACCAGATTCCGGCATGGACATGGAATTGAAGGGCTGGTAATCGCAACGTCCATGAACCAGGTGCATAGCTGCGCCGAATACTGCAGCCTTCCGAAATCCGGCAGGTATCGGAAATACTTGTCAATTTGTGTAAAATATGGATAGATGAAAATACAACCCAGACTACCATTTGTGGTAAGATTCCTGTATAATATTATGAAAGTCAGAACTGCTGTACGAAATGATAAGAACCTATTATTTTTGTGCGGCGAAAGTAAGCTGCTGTGAAGAGTGAGCGCAGCAACGCACCACTCTATAGGGGAGGAGGAACATACAGGCATGGATAAAGATGTTCCGGTTTCCGTCTGGCCAGATTGGAAACTTGTAGAGAAAATAGGGGAAGGTTCTTTTGGAAAAGTATACAAGGCCAAGAGAACTGAGCGTGGACGTTCTTTTTATTCTGCAATTAAGATCATAACGATTCCGGGAAATAAGGGGGAACTGGATAGTGTACGGTCTGAACTGAATAATGAGCAGTCTACCAGAGAATATTTCCGCAATCTGGTGGAGGAATGTGTTCAGGAAATATATACGATGGAACATTTTTGCGGGAATTCTCACATAGTTTCATTTGAAGATTTTAAAATTGTAGAATATCTGGATGAAATAGGTTGGGATATTTATATCAGAATGGAATATCTCACCAGCTTTATGGACTATTGCACAGGCAAGGAGCTTACGGAGAAGGAAGTAATCAAGCTTGGCTGTGACCTTGCTATGGCACTGCTCTATTGCCGGAAGCTGAATATTATTCACCGGGATGTGAAACCTGAGAATATTTTTGTGTCCAGATTCGGTGATTTTAAACTGGGAGATTTTGGGATTGCCAGGGAACAGGCTCGTACTATGAGCAGTATGTCTAAGAAGGGAACCTATTCTTATATGGCACCGGAGATATACAAGGGAGAGAAGTACGATAGTAGTATCGATATTTACTCTCTTGGAATTGTATTATATAAATTGATGAATCAGAACAGACTGCCGTTCCTTTCTCTGGACAAGCAGCTGATCACATACAGGGATAAGGAGAATGCGCTGGCAAGAAGAATGGCAGGAGAGAAAATGCCGGATCCGGCGATGGCGAGTGCGGCTTTTTCTCATATTATACGGAAGGCCTGTGCATTTGATCCGGAGAAGCGCTACAAGTGTCCGGAGGAGATGCTGCGAGATTTGGAGAGCTTACGTTTGGGGCCGGTGAATGCAGAGAAGGAATGGGAGAAATCCCAGTGGGCGCTGACAAATTCCAGTGAGCTTGAACGTGACCAGAGAAGATATGCACTCCAGGAGCCTGAGAATGACGAGATGGAGCGAACGCATGTGGCAGAAGCTCCTCAGATTGAGAAGGCAGTCAGAGAAGAAACGGAGAATATCAAGAATGCAGGAACAACAGCAAGAAAGCCTAATTCAGCCAAAGGAAGAATGACACATCCTGATGAGAAATCAAGAAATAAGCAATGGAGCCAGGAACGAAGAATTTCACCATGGACGGTATCTCTTATTGTTGTGGCATTAGCAGCGTGTATTATTATCGGTGCTTATGTGAAGCTGATTCGAGATGAGGAACGTAAGGTGCAGAACGCAGAGAGCATTATGGATGTTCTGGAAGCTAACGATAACAGCACAGCACAAATTGATGATTTCTCCACAGCCATTCAGACAATTAAGGAACAAGCGAACACCATTGTAAGTGAGCTTCCTGATTGTAAGGAGGTTGGCAAGGAGGGAGACCGTCTTCGCTATTATGACAGTAACGATAAGTTGGTATCTGCCATAATTTATCCGGAAACTTCTGAGGATGGAGTTTATGAAGAGTATTACTATTGGGATGAGAGGCTGTTTTTTGCATATGTATGGACTGGTAATAAGAAAGAATTGTATTACTATGACAAGCGTGGCAAGCTGATTCGATGGATTGATGCAGATGGTATCGTCCATGATAAGGAGAATGACAGCACAGAGTATATTAAGCGCGGTGAGAAATATTGGAAAAATGCGCTAGAGCAGTTGGATGAGTAAGAACACAAAAAAGATTCGGCGAAGAGGAAGAGCATGACATATCGTATTAACTATGCTTATACCTGCAACACAGGGAAAGTGCGGGTAAATAATGAGGACAATTACTGGTGTTGCGGGGAGCTTTTGCCGGCTAAGAATCAGGGAATAGACGAAATCCGTACCGGTGTGCGGCTAAGAGAAAGCCTTCCGGCATTGGCTGTATTTGACGGTATGGGAGGGGAAAGTCAAGGAGAGATGGCGGCGTGGCTGGCTTCGGATGCAATGGATCGTTTCTATTGTGGAAATAAAAGTTTGCTTCGCAAGAAGCCAGAACGATTTCTTGCAGAGGTAAGCCAGAGCATGAATCAGGCGGTCTGCAGCTATGGCAGAGAGAATCGGATCAGTGCCATAGGAACGACACTTGCTATGATCGCCTTTGGGAAAAGAGCAGTGAATATCTGTAATCTTGGCGATAGCCGGATATATCGGCTGACCGAGGGACACTTTTCCCAGATTTCCAGAGATCATGTGTTAAAAAATTATATGCTTGGAAAACCTCCTCTGACTCAGTTTTTGGGAATTGAGGAAGCTGAGATGAAGCTGGAGCCAACAATAGCGGCATTACCTTATGAAAATGGTGACCGATATCTGCTGTGCTCTGATGGAGTGACGGATATGTTGTCCGATTCTGAAATTGAAGAAATTATCAGACAGGATGTTTCCGTGGAAGATACTGTCCGGATACTTAGGGAGAGTGTGTTTGGCAGAGGGGCCAGAGACAATACTACTATTATTTTGTGTGAGGTAGAACTGGAAGAATGTCCTCTTAGAACCTGGCTTACACAAGGGAAAAGATAATCGGGAAATAAGAAGAAAATGAAGGTGATTTATGATGAAAAATCGTATGCAGGATCTTGATTTTGAACAGACAGTAGCTTTTGATTCCGTGAAGGATTTTGAGTTTACAAGAAGAGCTGCCCAGAGATTCCGTCAGGTTGTCAGTCTGGACGGATTTGAGGATGAAGACGCGGATGTTATTTTTCATTATTTATATAAAGAAATGGAATTGGTTTCCTTTGGGGACCATTTGAAACGTTATATTTATGAACGCGCAGGACTTGAGGAGCCTTTTGGGGAGGTACCGCAGGAGGTTTACCGGGATATTGCAGTAGAATCCTTTAAGGAAACTTATACGCCTAAGTCTATGAATCCTACTTCAACGAAGCTTCCGGCTCTTGTGAATAACTGGCTGACTCAGGCATCTGTGAAGAGGGAAACTGTATTTTTATTAGGTTTTGGGCTTCGTATGACTGCTGAGGATGTATCAGATTTTCTTACCAGAGTTCTGAAGGAACAGGATTTTGATTTCCATAATCCAGAGGAAGTGATCTATTGGTATTGTTATAGTAAGCAGCTTCCATATAGTAAGGCGGAGGAGTATAAGGAAGCATATAAGTCTATGGTGCCGGCAGCAGATAAGGATAAGGTTGGGAATGTGATGAGTGGTGAAATGCTCATTGATACAGAAGAGAAGCTTTTTCAGTATCTGGCATGTCTTAAGGCTGGCTGGGATGATCCCATGAATGAGAAGAGTCAGGCTTTTCAGGAATTTATGCTGCTTCTGGAGCATGCGAAGAAGATTATTGCAGCTATGTATCAGAAGGATGAAGTTGAGAAGGGGCGTGATAAGATATGGAAGTCGGAGAATATTACGCCCTCTGATCTGGAGAAGGTGATTTGCAATGGGATTCCGATCAATCAGATGGGAAATCTGAAAAAAATGTCTGCATCTATTCTTGCCAGGCATTTCAGTCAGAAGCGGTTCAGCAGACAAAGGATTACCAATATTCTGAATCACAAGTTTCCGGTGGAGCGGTTTGATCTCCTTACTTTGGAGTTTTTTATTGTATCTCAAGAGATGGAAGAGGATGATCCTTATGACCGTTATCATCATTTTATAGAGGAAGCGCAGAACATTTTGAAGAAATGTGGAATGAGCGAGATTTATATTGTGAATCCTTATGAGTGCTTTCTGCTGATGTGTCTTCTTACGGATTGCCCGCTTGCTGTTTTCTCAGAAATATGGGAAATGTCTTACGAGGAGAATGAAGAAGAGGAATAAGAGGAATTGGTCAAGCGGATATTCGCAATCCGCTTCGCTACTTGCTTGATTCGGTTAAAATGCGCAGTGCCAGATTTGGGACTGCGCATTTGTTATAGATAGATTGAAAACGGTATCACTTAATCATTATAGTACATGTAAATATTTCGGCTAAGCTGTGCAATCGTATTCTGTGCATCACCTGCACTGGAAAGATCCTGGGAGAGAAAAACAATGACAAGGTCATTTCCTCCTTGGGTATTATAAAGAATTCCGGCATCATTTTCCACATTGGAAAGCTCACCTGTTTTGTTGGCAACGCGAACACCCTCTGGCAAGGCTGCGGGAATTTTGTTGGTACGTTGTTGCTGCTTCAGAAGTGCATACATATCTGCTGCATGGGAAAGACTGGGTGTCTGGGTAGTGCCTGCACAGATCTGATAGATTTCTTTTAGGAATTTTCCACAGTCGTATGCGGAGGTGTAATTATCTCCAAATTCGTTGCTTGCTAGAAGAAGACGTCCCATGGAGGTATTGGTGTAACCATGAGTCTGACAGAAGTTGTTTACTTTTTTCATACCGGAGGAACTGTCACCGCTGCCAAGGCAGTTTACCAGGCTGTTGGCGGCATCGTTGTCACTGACTGTAATCATGGAATTTAAGTAGGAATCCAGCGTGGAAGAGCCATACTGCTGGGAAAGAGAATCATAATTCTCATATACAGCCCCCATAATAAAAAGCTTGATCAGACTTGCAGCCTGCATAGATGTATTGTTGATAGCAGCTTCAGAACCACCTGCAAGGTCACATACATAAACACTCCAGGTGCCATTCGCTGTTGGAAGCTGTGAATTAAGCTGGTTAATCAGTGTATCCATTTTTTCATCCGCTTTATTGTCAAAAGCAGAGCTTCCGTGAGATGGTGAAATGGTTCCATCATCATTAGAAACATGAGACTGCGCTTTTTTAGAACTGGCTTCTGGTGTCTGATAAGGAACTGTCACCTCACCAGGAGTGGGGGAAGCTTGTGAAGGTCCGGCACTTTCTTTTGGGCTGGGGTCTTGAAGGTCTGTCTCATCATTGGAAATAAATCCCTCATCAGAAATTGAATCTCCATCATCTGAAATAAATCCATCTGTTTCATCATCGACAGGTGGCTGTTCCTGTGATTCTGAGGAATTATTTTTCGCCAGATCAGTATGGATCAAGTTGCCGTTCCGAAAAAGGGAAAGATAAAGAATGATCATAAGTAGGATCATTGTTATAATACTGAGAATGATTAGAAGATAAGATGAGGTACGCTTCTTTTTCTTGTTATCCATAAATTTTCCTTTCTATTCTGAATTGATATCATGATGTTGGGGCAAAAGGTTTTTTGCCCCTGGTATCATCATATCATGCTAATAGAGTGCCAGCTCAGGTGAGGTATAATTCTTTTTTATTATAATAATGGGGTGTATGGAATGCAATGTAAAATTGAGTTTCCGGTTAAAGAGAAAAATAAATTACATTATAATAGGAAGGAAGTTCAAACCTGGAATGTCCGCTTTACAAGCATCTGAAAAAATAAAGAAAAATTGCAGAAAAATACCTTGACAGAGATATGCAGACAGGATATAATCAAAAAGCGTGCGAAATAAGGCATTTATTTCTGCGTATAACAAGATAATAGCAGCCGCAAGGAAACCCCATAGAAGAATCTATGGAGAAATAAATCGGGAGGTGAAATGGAATGCCAACATTCAACCAGTTAGTAAGAAAAGGACGCCAGACATCTGTAAAGAAATCTACAGCTCCGGCTCTCCAGAAAACATTCAACTCTTTAAGAAAGAAAGCAGTTGAACAGTCTGCACCACAGAAACGTGGCGTTTGTACAGCAGTTAAGACTGCAACTCCTAAGAAGCCTAACTCAGCTCTTAGAAAAATCGCCAGAGTTCGTCTTTCCAACGGAATCGAAGTAACAAGCTATATCCCAGGAGAAGGTCACAACCTTCAGGAGCATAGCGTTGTTCTTATCCGTGGTGGAAGGGTTAAGGACTTACCTGGTACAAGATACCACATCATCAGAGGTACTCTTGATACTGCAGGTGT
>CAKRRG010000058.1 GCA_934394545.1 uncultured Blautia sp. | reverse complement strand
AAAGGAGAGGATAAGAAATGTCAGGACATTCAAAATTCGCAAACATAAAGCACAAGAAAGAAAAAAATGACGCTAAAAAAGGAAAAATCTTTACCATTATCGGTCGTGAGATCGTAATGGCAGTAAAAGCCGGTGGACCGGATCCGAATAACAATGGTAAGCTTCGTGATGTTATTGCGAAAGCAAAAGCCAACAATATGCCAAACGATACCATTGATCGTGGTATTAAGAAGGCAGCAGGTGCTGATTCTGCAGACAGCTATGAGAAGGCGGTATACGAAGGATATGGTCCTAACGGTGTTGCGATCATCGTTGAGACTCTGACTGACAATAAGAACCGTACTGCCAGCAATGTGAGAAACGCATTTACAAAGGGTAACGGAAGCATCGGAACTCAGGGCTGCGTATCCTATATGTTTGATCAGAAGGGTCAGATCATCATTGATAAGGAAGAATGTGAAATGGACGCAGACGAACTTATGATGACTGCTCTTGATGCGGGTGCTGAGGATTTTAATGAAGAAGAGGACAGCTTTGAGGTTCTGACTGCTCCTGATGATTTCAGTGCAGTACGTGAGGCTCTTGAGGCAGCTGGTGTTCCACTTCTTGAGGCACAGGTTGCTATGATCCCACAGACAACCGTAGAGCTTACAGATGAGAAGTCTCTCAAAGACATTCAGAAAATCCTGGATCTTCTGGATGACGATGATGATGTAACAGATGTTTGGCACAACTGGGATGAATAATTCATCCAACCTTTAAGCTATTCGGAATATTTTTTAAACGATTTGCAGATACTACCTCCATACGATTGTGTGTGGAGGTATTTTTATGTGGGAAACCGGAAATACAGAAGAGCAGAATAAAAGTGAAAAAGAGAATCTGGAAAAAGAAGAAAAACAGAATCAGCAGATTTGTGAAATGGGACAGGTTACATTAAATGAGAATCCGAATAAATATAAAGTTGAGCTTCTGACGATTATCGGGGAAGTAGAAGGCCACGATTCAGCCCCTTCAAATTGTAAGACGACGAAATATGAGCACGTTTTGCCACGGCTTGCCATGATTGAAGATGATGAAGCTGTGGATGGACTTCTGATACTTTTAAATACAGTTGGCGGGGATGTGGAGGCCGGTCTTGCCATAGCGGAAATGATTGCATCCTTAAGTGTTCCAACTGTGTCTCTGGTGCTTGGAGGCGGCCACTCTATTGGTGTGCCAATGGCTGTTTCCGCAGATTATTCTTTTGTGGTCCCAAGTGCTACCATGGTCATTCACCCGGTGCGGACAAATGGCATGTTTATTGGTGTGGCTCAGTCTTATCGGAATATGGAAAAAATCCAGGATCGGATTACTGCCTTTATTTCAAAGCATTCCAATACTTCCCAGGAACGGCTGGAAGAATTGATGCTGGATACCACCCAGCTGGTAAAGGATGTAGGAACCATGCTGGAAGGCCCGGAGGCGGTAAAAGAAGGCTTGATCGATGAGGTTGGAGGAATGAAAGAGGCTCTTGGAAAATTATATCAGTTGATTGAAGAGCGAAACAAACACAAATAATCGGTTTTTTATAAAAAATATAAGAAAAACAGGAGAATTTTATTTTACTAACCCACTTTTTTGTGCTATAGTGTTAGAGGATATGATAAGCGTTTTTGTGGCGCTTGTTAAATATAGTACTTCAGGAGGGAACTATGTATAAGATACTCAACGCAGAGAAGCTTTCTGCAAATGTTTTTCTTATGGATGTGGAAGCTCCTCGTGTGGCTAAGCACTGTCTGCCTGGCCAGTTCGTTATCGTAAAGATGGACGAAGTAGGAGAGAGAATTCCGCTTACAATCTGTGATTATGACGCAGAGAAAGGTACTGTAACGATTGTCTTCCAGCCGGCTGGTGCTTCTACAACCAGAATGGCTGAGCTGAAGGCTGGCGATTATTTCGAAGATTTCGTGGGACCGCTGGGACAGCCGTCTGAGCTTTGCAGTGAGGACATTGAAGAGCTTAAGAAGAAAAAGATCGTTTTCGTAGCAGGTGGTGTTGGAACAGCGCCTGTATACCCACAGGTAAAATGGCTTCATGAGCACGGCATTACAGCAGATGCTATCGTTGGCGCTAAGACGAAGGATCTTCTTATTCTTGAGGATAAGATGAAAGAGGTATGTAACCTGTATGTTACAACAGATGACGGTTCTTATGTACGTAAGGGTATGGGAACTGACGTACTTCGTGATCTTGTACAGAATCAGGGGAAAGAATATGATCTCTGCGTTGCGATCGGACCGATGATCATGATGAAATTTGTCTGCCTGTTAACAAAAGAACTGAATATTCCTACAGTTGTCAGCATGAACCCGATCATGGTAGATGGAACCGGTATGTGTGGTGCCTGTCGTCTGATGGTTGGCGGCGAAGTGAAATTTGCATGCGTTGACGGACCGGAATTTGATGGACATAAAGTTGATTTCGATCTTGCCATGAAGAGACAGCAGATGTACAAAACCGAAGAGGGACGTGCTCTTCTGAAGCTTCAGGAAGGCGATACCCATCACGGCGGATGCGGACATTGTGGAGGTGACAAATAATGGCAGATGTATTAAAGAAAGTACCAGTCAGAGAGCAGGCTCCGGAAGTACGTGCTACTAACTTTGAAGAAGTTTGCCTTGGTTACAATAAAGAAGAAGCAGTTGAGGAGGCTAACCGCTGCCTTGGCTGTAAGAAAGCGAAATGTGTGGAAGGCTGCCCGGTTTCTATTAATATCCCAGGTTTTGTTCATGAGGTAAAGGAAGGAAACTTTGAGAAAGCATATCAGATCATCAGTGAGTCCAGTGCTCTTCCGGCAGTCTGCGGACGTGTATGTCCTCAGGAGACACAGTGTGAGGGTAAATGTATCCGTGGTCTGAAGGGTGAGGCTGTTTCCATTGGTAAGCTGGAACGTTTCGTTGCCGACTGGGCGAAAGAGAACGGAATTAAGCCGGCTCCTGCAGCGCAGAAGAACGGACACAAGGTTGCAGTTATCGGTTCTGGTCCTTCCGGACTTACCTGTGCCGGAGATCTTGCAAAGATGGGATACGATGTAACAATCTTCGAGGCTCTTCATAAAGCAGGTGGAGTTCTTGTTTATGGTATTCCGGAATTCCGTCTTCCTAAGGACAAGGTAGTTGCTGCAGAGGTTGAGAATGTAAAATCTCTGGGTGTTAAGATTGAGACCAACGTTATCATTGGTAAATCTGTAACTATTGATGAGCTTCTTAAGGATGAAGGCTTTGAGGCTGTATTTATCGGATCCGGTGCCGGACTTCCTATGTTCATGGGAATCCCAGGTGAGCAGGCTAATGGCGTGTTCTCTGCGAACGAGTACCTGACACGTAACAACCTTATGAAAGCATTCCGTGAAGATTATGATACTCCGATCGCACATGGCAAGAAAGTTGCTGTTGTCGGCGGTGGTAACGTAGCAATGGATGCTGCAAGAACAGCTCTTCGTCTTGGCGCAGAGGTACATATCATTTACCGTCGTTCTGAGGCAGAGCTTCCGGCACGTAAAGAGGAAGTTCATCATGCTAAGGAAGAGGGCGTACAGTTTGATCTTCTCTGCAATCCTGTTGAGATTCTTACAGATGACAAAGACTGGGTAACCGGTATCAAATGTATCCGTATGGAGCTTGGCGAGCCGGATGCTTCCGGAAGAAGACGTCCTGTTGAGATTCCTGGTTCTGAGTTTACCATTGACGTGGATACTGTTATCATGTCTCTTGGTACAAGCCCGAACCCGCTGATTTCTTCCACAACAATCGGTCTTGATATTAATAAGAGAAAGTGCATTATTGCTGACGAAGAGTTCGGTAAGACCTCCAAAGAAGGCGTATATGCAGGTGGAGATGCTGTTACAGGTGCTGCAACTGTTATCCTTGCTATGGGAGCTGGTAAAGCAGGTGCACGTGGTATTGATGAGTATATCAAGAGCAAATATGCAAAATAATAAGCACTTTTTTACTGAGAAGTAGACAGAGTGATTTTCCCGTCTGGTCTTCCTGTTTTGGAAGATCAGGCGGTTTTTTCTTTGCTGCAAAACAGTCGTTCGATTTAAAGTTGTATCTTTGACGCAGTTATGATATAATTGATCTGCTTGGTGGGCTCAGGCAGCCTGCCCTATCCCAAAGAAAAGGAATTATTTATTATGTCAGTTTTACAGGCTATTTTATTAGGAATCGTTCAGGGAATTACAGAATTTCTTCCTGTGAGCAGTTTTGGGCATCTGGCAGCGATTGAGAATGCTATGGGAATCACCCGGAATACGGCGGTATTATTTGAAGTGCTTCTTCACGTGGGAACTCTTGTAGCGGTTTTCTTTGCATTTAAGGAGGATATCCTTAGGATCGGCGAGGAGCTTCTGGGTATGACCATGGATATGATCGGTAATGTGAATATTTACTTTCATAATCGGAGAACAGGAGAGAATCTTCACTATGCTAAGGTGGTACATGGTACCTATCGTAAGTTTACGGCAATTATGACAGTTTCTTTTATTCCTACAGCTCTGTTAGGGTATATCTGCAGAAGATTGGTGACAAGGGCTGCCATTTCGCCGCTTCTTCCCGGTGCGTGTATACTTGTGACAGGTGTTTTTCTTCTTGTGACGGATTTCAGTAATATCGGAGGAATTAAGACACCGAAGGATGTTACTTATGACAATGCAATGTGGATTGGAATCTGTCAGGGGATTTCTGTATTTCCTGGAATTTCCAGATGTGGAATGACGATCTGTGCAGGACTGCTGTGTGGTTTTAGCAGGAAGTTTGCGGTGAAGTATTCCTATCTGATCAGTATTCCGGCTGTTCTGGGTTCTCTTTTTCTTGAACTTGGACAGTTTACCACACCGAAGATGACAGTATCTTTGGGCTTTACCTATGCACTTGGCATGATCGTGTCAGGAGTGGTTGGCTATTTTATGATCCGAAATCTGATTCGGCTCTTACAACACACAAAGCTGCGCTACTTCGCATTTTATTGCTTTGTGGCTGGCGCTATAGCGCTTATCAGTAATTTTGCCTGACGAAGGGGGAACTATGAATGGCAGCGTCTAATACGCCGAAGAAATCAACAACAAAAGGCCGTACATCCGGAAAGAAAAAGACCTCCGGACGTACGAAGGCTAAGAAGAATACAGCGGGGAAGCAGTCCATTTCCAATGGTTTCCAGACAGAGATCATACTTCTGGCGCTTATGGCAGCGGCAATTATTCTTATGGTAAGCTGCGTAGGTCTGGGAGGCAGTGTAGGTGGAAGTATCAGCAAGGTTCTGATGGGACTTCTGGGATTGATGGCTTATGTTTTTCCGATTGCATTATTTATTATGGCAGCATTTTTGATTTCCAATAAAGGAAATGTACTGGCCTATAAGAAAACAGCAGCTGCAACGGTCCTGTTTTTTGTCTTTTGTGGCCTTGCGCAGCTTTTTACAGAAGGATATCAGGAACGTACCACTCTTCTGGAATATTATAGGACCAGTTCCGAGTATCGTACTGGTGGTGGTGCAGTTGGCGGAGCTATTTGTATTTCTACAATTTCTGCTTTTGGAACAATTGGAGCTTATGTGATCATTGTACTGGTGATCCTGGTATGTCTGATCCTGATCACACAGCATTCTTTCCTTGGATTTTTGTATCACGTATATGATCAGATCCTGGAGTCTATAAAAGGACAGAAAGCCCTTTATCAGGAAGGTGCACCGGAACGTAAGCTTAAGAAGCAGCTGAAGGCGCAGCAGCGCCAGATGGCTGCACAGGAACGTCGTGAGAAGAGAATGCAGGAGCTGGAGGCTGCTCTGGCTGAGGAAGGCTTCGAACAAGAAGAGGAAGAGAATACAGAAGAACGCTCTTTCTTTGGTAAAAAGCAAGCAAAAAAAGGTCAGAAATCCGATAACCAGCAGCGCAGGAGAAGAGGGGATAGTCAGTCTTCCCAGGGATTTCTCACCGGAACGGATCTGTTTGGAGACAGAAATACGGATGAAGGACAGAAGCAGAAGTTTCCCCTGAATCCGGAAAATGCTATGAATCCAGAGAATATAGAGAATTATGAAGATAACGAAGATGATCTGACGGTAGACGATGGGGATATTCATGAGGAAACGCAGCTCCAGTTTGCCATCCACAGACCGGAACCGGTACATTCGGAACCGATTGCTTCTGAATCTGTACAGAATGAGACGGAAGACAATTTTGTGCAAGAGAATGAGAACAGTTATGACGGTGTGGATTTTAACGAAGCTATGGCAACCGTGCAGAAGGCTAAGAATCCCAAGTCGTCTAAACAGGAAATTGCAGATGGAATTGTAAATATCCAGCATGAAATCAACAATCAGGAAGCGGTTGTGAAAAAGGAATATCAGTTTCCGTCTGTAAATCTTCTGAAGCGGGGCAGCGGCAAATCCCAGGGAGATTCTGATTCTCATCTTCGTAAGACGGCACAGAAGCTTCAGGAAATCCTTTATAACTTTGGAGTAAATGCCAAGGTTACGAATGTAAGCTGTGGTCCTACTGTCACCAGATATGAGCTTCAGCCGGAAATGGGTGTGAAGGTAAGTAAGATCGTAGGTCTTTCTGATGATATCAAGTTAAATCTTGCAGCGCCGGATATCCGTATTGAAGCGCCTATTCCAGGCAAAGCTGCTGTGGGAATCGAGGTTCCCAATAAAGAGAATAGTCCGGTTATGCTCCGTGACCTGATCCAGTCACCTGAATTTATAAATGCCAAGTCGAAGCTGTCTTTTGCAGCTGGTAAGGATATTGAAGGTAAGACAGTTGTGGCAGATATTGCCAAAATGCCCCATCTTCTGATCGCAGGTTCCACGGGCTCTGGTAAATCCGTTTGTATCAATACGCTTATTATCAGTATTTTATATAAAGCCAAACCGGACGAAGTGAAGCTGATCATGATCGATCCGAAGGTAGTAGAGCTTAGTGTTTATAATGGAATCCCTCATTTGTTCATTCCGGTTGTCACAGACCCAAAGAAGGCTGCCGGTGCTTTGAACTGGGCGGTAAGCGAAATGAGTAACCGTTATAATACCTTTGCAGAATACGGAGTTCGAAATCTTGAAGAGTATAATCGCAAAATTGAGAAAATGAAATTTCCAGAGGGAGAACAACCACCGGAGAAAATGTGCCAGATCGTTATCATCGTTGACGAGCTTGCAGACCTTATGATGGTTGCACCTGGAGAGGTAGAGGATGCCATCTGCCGTCTGGCACAGCTGGCACGTGCAGCAGGGATTCATCTGGTAATCGCGACACAGAGACCTTCTGTTAATGTTATTACCGGTCTTATTAAAGCAAATATGCCATCCAGGATTGCATTTGCGGTTACCTCCGGTGTGGATTCCAGAACCATTTTGGACATGAATGGAGCTGAGAAGCTGCTGGGTAAGGGAGATATGCTGTTTTATCCACAGGGGTATCAGAAGCCTGCCAGACTGCAGGGTGCTTTTGTATCAGACGATGAAGTCAGCAGCATTGTAGATTTTCTTGCAGATAAGAATCCAAGGACGGATTACGATAATAAGATAGAACAGCAAATGAATAACGCAGTTCTTACAGCAGGAGGAAGCTCTGGCGGAGATGACCGGGATGTGTATTTCCAGCAGGCAGGAAGATTTATTATCGAGAAGGAGAAAGCTTCTATCGGAATGCTTCAGAGAATGTATAAGATAGGATTTAACCGTGCTGCCAGAATTATGGATCAGCTTTGCGATGCAGGGGTAGTGGGGCCGGAAGAAGGTACCAAGCCCCGTAAGGTACTGATGTCTATGGATGAATTCCAGACCTATCTGGAGGAACATCCGTAAGAAATAGGAGGATAAATAAATGGTAAAGCATATTGTAATGTGGTCTTTTAAGAATGAGATCCCAGAGGAAAAGAAACCAGAACTGAAAGCGCAGATCAAAGAGCATTTAGAGGGGCTTGTAGGCGTTGTCCCCGGACTTTTGAAAGCGGAAGTTAGGACAGAATTGCTGCCATCCAGTACCCGTGATTTATGTTTGATCACAGAACTGGAAAATGCAGAGGCACTGGCTGCTTACGCAGTGAACCCTGCTCATGTTCATGTTGCAGACACATACGTAAGACCAAATGTGTGTGATCGTGTTGCTATGGACTATGAGATGTAATTGATACCAGGGTCAAAAGGCTTTTTGACCTTTTGACCCTGGTATCATCATGTAATGGAGTCAGGAATAAGAAATGGAAATTCGAATTATCACAGTTGGTAAAATAAAAGAAAAATATTTAAATGATGGAATCGCAGAGTATTCCAAGCGTCTCAGCCGTTATTGTAAGCTGAATTTTATCCAGGTTCCGGACGAGAAGACTCCGGATAAGGCTTCTGATGCCTTGAACCGTCAGATTAAGGAAACAGAAGGAAACAGGCTCCTTAGCAATATCCGTGACACAGATTACGTGATTGCGCTTGCCATAGAAGGCAAAATGCTGGATTCTGTAGAGCTTTCTGATTTAATTGCCAGACTGGGAGTCCAGGGTAAGAGCAGTCTCGCCTTTGTGATCGGCGGATCACTTGGGCTTTCGGATGCTGTTCTGAAACGGGCAGATTACAAGCTCAGTTTTTCTAGAATGACCTTTCCCCACCAGCTGATGCAGATGATTCTGCTGGAACAGATTTACAGAGGGTATCGGATTATGAATCATGAGCCTTATCATAAATGATAAGGCTCATGATTTTTTTTGGACAAGCGGATATTCGCAATCCGCTTCGCTACTTGCTCATAACCGAATGCTGCTTCGCAGCTTATCAGGAGTGGCTTGCACCACTCCTGATACAAGCAAGTCCCAATCCACTGCTTATTGCTTTGCGCAACCCCAACAGGGGACTTGCTTGATTCGGTTAAATCCCACTTGTGCGGATGGATTCCACAGCTTCTTTGATTTTCTCAGGCGGAAGTACCAGCGCGAAGCGCACATATCCTTCCCCGTGAGGACCAAAGCTTGCACCGGGAGTCACGATGACACCGGCTTTTTCCATCAATTCTAAGCAGAATGCCATGCTGTCTGTGCGTTCTCCCGGAATCTTTGCCCATACGAACATCGTTCCTTTGCCGTTTGGCTTTTCCCAACCGATGGAAGCAAGTCCGTCACAAAGAGCGTCACGGCGGGCCTGGTACTGTCTGCACTGTTCTTTAACGCTGTCAAGAGGTCCCTCAAGCGCTGCAATTGCGGCTTTCTGGATCGGCAGGAACATACCAAAGTCGATTTGGCTGCGAAGCTTCTTAAGTGCAGAGATGATCTCAGGATTTCCGATAAGGAAACTGATTCTGGCACCGGTTACGTTAAAGGATTTGGAAAGACTGAAAAATTCAACTCCAACTTCCCGTGCACCAGGAGTGGCAAGAAAGCTTCCACCTTCCACGCCATCAAAGATAATGTCACTGTAAGCGTTATCGTGGATAATTAAAATATCGTATTTTTTTGCAAATGCAACAATCTCTTCATAAAGTCCTGGAGTGGCTATGCTGCCTACCGGGTTGGATGGAAGTGAAACTACCATATAGCGGGCCTTGCGCGCTACATCCTCTGGAATATCTTTTACATATGGCAGGAAATCATGCTCTGCTACAAGGGGATAGTAGTAAGGAACTGCGCCGCCGAGCTTGCTTCCTGCAGCGAAAACCGGGTAGCATGGATCTGGAAGAAGAACCACATCTCCTTCGTCACATAAGGTCATGCCAAGATGTCCCATACCTTCCTGGCTGCCGTAAACGGACATGACCATATCCGGTGTGATTTTCACACCAAATCGTTTCTTGTAATATGCACAGACTGCATCCAAAAGTTCCGGCAGGTCGCGGAGACTATAGCGCCAGTTCTGATCGTCAGCGGCGGCTTCCATAAGAGCCCTCTTAATGTGCTCCGGCGTATGGAAATCCGGCGTTCCCACACTCATGTTGTAGATTTTCTTTCCCTGTTTCTCAAGTTCAAGCCGCCTTTCATTCAGTGCGGCAAAAATTTCATCTCCAAATAAATCCAGTCTTTTGGAAAAGTTCATCGTAAGTAAGCCTTCTTTCTCTCAAAATATCAAACCAAAAGGTTTTTTGACCTTTTGACCCTGGTAACATTCCATATTTTATCACAGTACCATAACAGAGTGCAAGATAAAAATAATATAGGACGATCAAGTAGGCATTGTCTAAAAATAGAGAAGCGTGTATAATTGGCTATATCAAACCAAGGGAGGAAAGAGGAAATACGTTCACCTTTGGTTTCAATAAAACAGACATGCGAGGAATGAAATGAAAGACTACATGGCTCCCATGGAGGGAGTGACCAACTTTGTATACCGCCGGGTCTATCACCGGTTTTATCATCCCATGGATAAATATTTTACCCCGTTTATTTCTGCCAAGCCGAAGAAGAATCTTAGTTTCCAGGAAATTTGCGAAGTATCGCCGGAGCGGAATGAGGGGATGTATGTGGTTCCCCAGATTCTGACCTGCAATGCAGATGATTTTATCCGTACAGCCCAGCTTTTGAAGGATGATTACGGACATCAGGAAGTAAATCTGAATCTTGGCTGTCCATCAGGAACCGTTACCGCGAAAGGCAAAGGTGCCGGATTTCTGGCAGAACCCAAGAAGCTGGATCAGTTCCTGGATCAAATCTTTTCCGAACTGGATATGAAGATTTCCATAAAGACCCGAATCGGAACTCACTATGAAGAAGACTGGGATTATCTGCTGGACATTTATGAGAAATATCCCATTCATGAACTGATCATCCATCCAAGGATCCAGATGGATATGTATCGCGGAGTACCGCGGCTTGGAGCTTATGAGAAAGCTGTAAACCGCCTGAAAATGCCTCTTTGTTATAATGGCAATCTGTTTTCTGTAGCTGACTATAAGCGGATTACAGAGCGTTTTCCGGACACGGACTGCTTCATGTATGGAAGAGGACTGATCACCAACCCGGGCCTGGTAACGGAGATCCGGGAGGGCACTCGTCAGGATAAAAAGACATTAAGGGAATTCCATGACTGTCTTTTCGAAGAATATCAGGAACTTCTTTCTGGTGAGCGGAATGTGCTGTTCCGCATGAAAGAATTATGGAGTTATATGGCTGTTAATTTTACAAACTATGGGAAGTATGCCAAGAAAATCAAAAAATCCCAGCATTTGTCCGAATATATATCTGTTGTGGATAGTTTGTTTGCAGAGCAGCAATTAATAGATTGAAAGAGGAATAACATGTTAAATACAGATCGTTTTGAAGAATTTATATCCCAGTATCCGATCTATGAATACCGCCTTGTGGATACGGCTGAAATAGAAGTGCGGGAGCGGGTGCGGATCATCTGCAAGCAGGAGTGTGAGCGCTATGGGACCACATGGGCCTGTCCCCCTGCTGTGGGAAGCCTGGAAGAATGTGGGAATCGAATCCACAGTTATCCAAATGGCATCCTTTTTTCCAGTGTGGCAGAGGTTTCCGATGTAATGAACATGGCGGAAATGCTTGCTACCAGAGATGCACATGAGGAGCTTACTACGAAGGTTGCCGGATTTTTAAAAGGAGAAGGATTTGAGACCTTTACCCTGTCTACAGAATCCTGTGATCTTTGCGAACACTGCGCCTACTTAGAGGGAAAGCCTTGCCGCTTCCCGGAGAAGATGCATCCATGTCTGGAAAGCCATGGAGTAGTAGTAAATGAACTGGTAGAGCGTCATTCCATGGAATATAACCTTGGTGGAAACACCATTCTGTGGTTTTCCCTGGTGCTTTTTCGCTGATAAGAAGAGCAATCTTCATCATCATAATATAGAATGAAAAGAAAACCTCCCGCATAAGCTAGAGATAAAGACCGGGAGGCTTTTTTTATGTCTGTATCAGAACGCTTTATGACAGCAATGGAACTTCCTGGTGACCTGTCCTGTAAAGCCCCTATCATAACCATAATCGGATCGGCGCAGGTATTGATTGAAAATTATAAAAGCATCTTGTCCTATACAAGCGAAAAATTGATTGTGGTTACCTGCCGGGGGCGTGTGATCCTTCAGGGAAAAAATCTGGAAATATTTCATTACAATGCTTTGGAAATGGAAATAAGGGGTAACATTACGGCTGTAATGTTAGAACGTGTTTGATATTAATGGAGGCGAGATTAAAATGAAGGACCCCGAAAAAATACTCCATGGATTTTTAGAAATTTCAGTATCCGGTGACCAGCTGGAACGCTTCCTGAATTTGTGCCACGCCAGAGCTGTCTCTTTGGAAAAAATCCGTCATCAATCAGAAAAAACCATAACCACTCGCATTTCCATAAATGATTTCCGAAAACTCATTCCTATACATAGAAAAACCAGAGTCCGTATCCATATTTTGAAAAAAAGAGGTCTGCCGTTTTGGCTGTACAGAAGCCAAAAACGCAAGTGCTTTATAGCCGGGTTCCTTCTTTGTGTCATCGTGTTGTTCTGGCTTTCCGGTCACATCTGGAACATCCACATTGATGGAAATGTAAAAAATTCCACCCCACAGCTTCTGGAATTTCTGAATCAGCAGGGAATTACCCATGGAATCAGTAAAAATCAGGTCAATTGCACCCGGATTGCCGACCTTCTCAGGAAAAATTACCCGGATATTACTTTTGTTTCCGCCAGAGTTCAGGGTACCCGTCTTCTCCTTACCATCCAGGAAGAAAATCTCACAGAAGATATCCGGCAAACGAAATCTCCATGCAATCTGATTTCTGACCTGGATGGGAAAATTGTGAATATGGTTATCAGAAATGGAACTCCACAGGTTAAAACAGGAGATATTTGCAAGCAAGGAGATATTCTGGTATCTGGTGAAGTGCCAATCCTGAATGACAGTCAGGAGATGGTACGTATGGAATACGTGGCTGCCGATGCGGATATCTATGTGCGCCATCAAATTGCTTATTATCAGGAATTTCCCTTATCTTATGAAAAAAAGCTTCCGAATGGCAGTCCGAAAATCAGTTGGTACCTTCATGTTGGAAACTGGATTTTGGGGGCGGATACATCAGAAGAGACCGGATATTTCACTTCTGCAGAAGAATTGCCTTGGAAAATCACAGAGAATTTTGTTCTTCCTATTTCGCTTGGAAAAATCACGCGGACACCCTATAAGCTTCAGAAAATGGTCTATACCAAAAAACAGGCAGAAAATAAGGCGGCCACGCAGTTTAAGCGCTACCAGAAACAGCTTTTGGAACGTGAGATCCAAATCGTGGATTCAGACGTATCAACTATCATAGACGGCACAAGTTGTGTTACAAAAGGTACTTTAACGGTGGATGAAGTCTGCGGAACAAGACAGCCAGTCGTTTCAGAAACCACGCCTTAAATAGTGGGAGATTTATAAAATATTCTGGAAATAATTGTGAAAAAGTATATAGACTAAAAAAGCAAGATTTGTTATAATACTAAAAAAATTAGTATGATAGAAAAGAATTCCCAACAGAAAAGGGAATAAGCTGAGGGTGAGACATGGCAGGAACACTTAAGATAAATCCGGGAACGAAGCTTCGAATAGCATTTGATGTCCCCATCGGTCAGGAACCGAAATTTAATATGATATGTACCTTTAACAAATCATTAGATGAATCTGCTTTTCTTGTATCTATCCCCATGGTCGGGGGAAAGGCGCTGGAGCCGGATGATAATCAGAAATTGTTATTTCAATATGGTGACGGAGAAGACGCGGGTATTGTTGCCGGTTATGTAGACGATGTGGTGAAGTCAGGAATCCGTCATTACTGGAAAGTCCGCCGCGTAACGGAACAGCGGCAGTTTATAAAGCGTGTGGATATCCGTATGAAGGTGGCTTTACCAATCCAGTATATGCAGGATACCTGGGCATTAAATTCCGAAGGTGAGATTGACAAAGAATCCGGAGAAACCATGGATATTTCAAATGGTGGTCTTGCGGTATATTTAAATCACTGGTTTGATATAGGCGAGACTTGTATTTTTACTCTTCCAAGAATTGGGACGGCATCAGCAGGAGTACCGGAACGTGAAGTTGTCGGGGTAGTCTGTTGGATCCGTGAGGTTCCTAAGGGAGGAAACTTCCGCTTTGTTGCTGGTATTCAATTACGCTTTGCAGATCAGGAAGAGCGCAATGAAATGCAGAATTATGTAGCTTATGTAAAGAAAAGATATAGACTGTAGCTATGAAGAAAAATAAGAATAAACAGGAAGCACAATTTCCTGATAATTCCGAAAATCAGGAGACGAAGAAATCAAAGAAACGCTTTGGCAGACGGAAGAAGACAGACCAGATCATTCGAATCGAAGAACTGGAAGAGATTATGAGCAAGTATGGGAAGGATGTTGACCCCGAAGACATTGTCAGCATGTATATGCCTCACCGAAGACGCCGCAGGATTGGGGCAGCGCTCCTTCAGTTAGACAAATTACACCTTCTTCTTATGGGTTTAATGCTTCTGGTTGCGATTTTGTTTATTACCGCATTCATGCAGGAGAAGATGGGCAATTTTACAATTAACCTGAACCGTCTTGAATTATATCGTAAGGGTATCAGTATTTCCGATACCGGTAATTTTGAGAAAGCAACTGCCCGTCTTACTGCAAGTACGGTACAGGATGCTACCAATATTTCTATTGAGGATCTTCCAGATAACATTGATGCAGAAGAAGGAAATCATAATGGCAAGAATTACATGGCTTACACATATTATGTGCGTAATGCAGGTAAGGAAGATCTGGGATATAAGGCTAGGATTACATTGGATTCCTGTGCGAAAGGCGCTGAGAATGCAGTCAGGGTGGCGGTTTGGCGTAACGGAGAAAGGGTAGTGTACGCGGAGCCGGCCTCAGATGGAGGCGCTGAGCCTGGGTGTACGAGTTTTGAATCGGATGAAGTGGTTTGTACATATGAAGAGCCTGACTTTCTTGTTGGGAATGTTGACCGCTATACGATTGTAATCTGGATGGATGGTGATGATCCGGAATGTGTAGATTCCATTATCGGTGGCAGTGTACAGTTCAGTATGCACATTGATGCAGATTATGAGGATGAGACAAGCCTTGTATGGAAGTTTGTCAAAGATATTAAAGATACACTGTCAGGTGATAAACCAATTAATGCAGCTGGTAATGAAGCACCAAATGACAGTTACTATTCCGATAAAGAGATTACCTGGGATACCAGGCGCAACAAGTGATATGAGCAGTGCCACAACCACTGTTTATATAAATTATTACATTTTAACAAGCCTTTTAGAAGAGGCTAAATCTTTCAGTAATTGAAACGACCAAAAGGAGCGGAAGCCATATTCGAAGACTTGCTATGAGTTGATATCCTCACCGGAAAACGGATTGAGGAGAAACTCTTTTAACCGGGCCCGGTGAGAGCATGAACTGATGGCAAGGAACATGAATATATTTTTACTCTGAAAAGTCCATGTTCAGTCCTGAAAGAACGTAAATGGGAGGAAAATATGACAGAAACAAAAAGTGTAAAAACACTAAAAAAACAACTGGGTGCAGCGATTGCCATGGTATGCGTTGCCGCTGTAGCGCTGGGATCAAGTACGTATGCTTGGTTTGTAAGTAACAATCAGGTAACAGCAGACGTTGGTAATATTACCGCACAGTCAAATGCCGCATTCCTGCAAATCGATAACAAAACAGCTATTACAGCAGGTAGCACTTCAACAACAATTGATAACCTTAATGCAACATTATATCCGGTTCGTCCTGTATCAACTACTATTCAATCTGATAAAAAGGCGAGTGAAATTACATGGGAAACTTCTTATGCAAAGAAAGCAGACGCTGCATTATCTACTGGTAAATACTATAATGTAACAGAGCCAGAAACTAATGGATATATCAAAACAACTTCTGTTTATGTAAATACCAGTCAGGGTGAATTTACTAATTTAAAAGTTGACAGCGTAAATGTATCTGCTGTTACTAATGATGCAAAGATTGTAGGAGCTGTAGGTGTTCTATTTACATGTGGAGATAACTGGGAACTGTGGACAAATCAAGTAGCATATGATCCTGCTTCTAGTTCTAATGCTGACCCGGCATGGACAAAGAAGGCTGGATCTACAAAGGCTTTATTAGAAACTGTTAATGGTACTGCAACTGAAGTGAAAGTTACCGTATTCTATGATGGTGATTACGGTACAATCTTTACTGATAATCTTCCTAATTTAAAGGATGCAAAAATTAACTTTGCTCTGAGTGCAACACCTAAGGTAGCAGGTGTTGAGGGAAATGACTACGAGAACGGTTTCACTAAATAAGTATTGAATTAAAACGTATTTCCCCTGTGGTTGTGGCACAGGGGAATATTCCAAAGCGTAGGAACTGTTTCCTACTTTTTGGAATATTTGATAAAAAAATTAGGAGGAATAAAGGTGGTATCTCAAAATAACATCAAACAATTAAAATACAGATTATTTGCAAGTATTTTATCAGTCATAGTTGCATTTATTTCTCTTTCATCAGCTACCTATGCCTGGTATGTATCAAACAATAAAGTTGAAGGAAGGGCAACATCAATTGCAGCAGAGGCAAACGGCTTTATGCTTCAGATTGTTAAATATGGAGAACCATTAGACCATGGTAGTGATCAGGCGTTGTATTCTGCGACAAATGGTCATAAAATCAGTCCTGCGTCTACAGAAAATTTTAAAAACTGGTGGATACCAAAAGCGTGGACTTCTGGAATGAAAGTTTCCAGTTATATGTATCCTACATGGGATAAAGATGATAAAGGGAATACTCTTATAGGACAGTATACAGCCGAAAATGGAGAAGTATATTATACACATGTTGTTGCGGCTTATATACTATATACATTAACGAATACAGGAACCTGTGATGTCTTTTTGGATGGAAGCGCAGACGGAGGAGCAATTCAGGTAACTGTAAAAGATCAAGATAATAAATCTGTTGCGGTTTCTGATAAAGTTGCTGCTTCTATTAGAGTAGGTCTCTCAGTCGGAGACGGTGACGACGAACATCTTGTATTAGTTTATGCTCCTGCAAATCCTACAGGAAAAGGCAATGATGTAAATGCAACGGAAGGATGGAGTGTTGTTGCCGATGAAACAAGTACAAAGTTAGCCTCTTATCCACATATTAGTGAAACAAATTATGAGTGGACAGATAATGGTGTCACAAAGAATTTTGCAGTTACAAAAGATGGTTTAAATTATGTGAAAGGCAATAATGCTACACCACTTACAGAAGCAAATTATGAAGGTGTTCCTTTACGTGTATATGTATGGTTGGAAGGCACAGATGCGGATTGTATTAGTTCTGTTGTAGATGGAGACAACAGAGTATTTAATGTTACGCTCCATTTAGCAGGCGTAACAAAGACATCTGCAAGTAATACCCCTTCAAATTAAATATGTTCTTTTGA
>CAKRRG010000057.1 GCA_934394545.1 uncultured Blautia sp. | reverse complement strand
TCTTCTGTAAAATAAGGTGCCAGATATCCACTGATAATGATTGGTGCATCAATAACCAGATTCAGGTTTTTCATTGCAAAAGCCAGATGCTTGAGATAATCCTCCCAGATTTGTATAAGCCGGGGAGATTTTTTTTCTCTTAAAAGAGGGAAAAATTCTTTTATAGTCATGCCGCTGGCCTGTTCTAGAGAGTTGGCAGAGCAATAGGTTTCCAGACAGCCCCGGTTTCCGCAGTAGCAAAGCGGTCCGTCAGGGTTGATGCATATATGCTCAATTGTTCCGCTGTGCATGGAACATCCCTGGTGAATCTGGTGATTGGTGATAATGGCACCGCCAAGATTTCGATTCAATAAAAAAACAACAGCACTGTCAAGCTCCGGATGATTCCATAATTCCAGAAAAGCAGCTGATTTGGAGTCATGCTCCAGATGGCAGGGATAGGGCAGATGCCTGGAAAAATCCTTCAGACGCATACCTGTGTTGTTCATAATGTTTCCGTAAATAACAGTGGTATTATCCGGGGAGGTGATTCCCTGGGTAGCAATGGAAACGCCAAGAATTTTGTCTTCCGGATACTGTTTTTTTTCAATAAAGTCTTTGACTTTGTCAGTGAGCTGCTGGTAATACGCAGCTGTGTTTGAGTAGGTAAGCGGAATGGTATCGGTACAGATCGTGTTTCCGTACAGATCGATGGCGGTGATATGAAACATATTTTTTAATATGCCAACACCAATGGAAATTTTGAAATCCGAAACAATCTGAATGGCATTGGCCTTTCGTCCTCCGGTGGAATCAAAGTAACCATTTTTCTCAATCAGCCCTTCATTTTCCAGAAGATTTAAATTCTGGCTGACAGTAGACAGACCCATCTGCAGATCCTGGACAATCTGCAGCTTGGAGGTCAGTTTGCTCCGGTAAATGTATTGGTAAATCCTGGAACGGTTTATCTTTTTTAAAGCAATGGTGGTTAATCCTTTTTCACTCATGATAGTCTCCTGGTTATGTTCTTGGTACAACGTAAGGTTAGTAACTGTTAACAAATACTCAAATACGTAATGCTACTGTCCACTGGTAACAAAGCGCGTATTGCAGACCATGAAGTGAACAGTAATCACATAATCTTTACTTTATCAGATAATGTTAAGTCTTACTTGCATTTTAGTATAGAACAGTTAAAAAAGCAATAAGCAGAAAACTACTGGTAAAACCATACAAAAATTAGAAACAAAAATTAGAATTTCTGTCAATGGATTTTTTTGAAAAAAAGATATATACTCAACTTACAGTTAAGACATACACATAAGTTAAAATAAAAAAAAATATAAAGAACAACAAAACAGATTGGGATTTAGAAACAGATCTGTACAAAAAGAAAATCAAGGAGGAACAGAACATGAAATTAACATTAACCGGAATCAAAGATCGTGAAGCATGGGAAAAGGCAGGAATCCAGCTTCCAGGTTATGATGTGGAGAAAATATCTGCCAAGGCGAAAGAAGCTCCGGTATGGGTACATTTTGGAATCGGCAATATTTTCCGTGTATTTATCGGCGGTATTGCAGACGGACTTCTGGAAGAGGGAATTTTGGACAGGGGAATCACCTGCGTGGAGACATTTGACTATGATGTAGTGGATAAGATTTATGAACCATATGACAATCTTGGGTTAAATGTAATCCTTCATGGAGACGGAACCCGTGAATATAAGGTTCTGGGCGCTCTGGCAGAAGCAGTAAAGGCTCAGTCTTCAGACCTGGCTCAATGGAACCGCCTGAAAGAAATTTTCACCAGCAAATCCCTTCAGATGGTATCTTTTACCATCACGGAAAAAGGATACGCATTACATAAAGCTGACGGAACCTGGTTCCCATTTGTACAGGCTGATATCCAGAATGGCCCGGATAAGGCCACAGGTGCCATGGCAGTTCTGGTGGCAATGCTTTATGAGAGATATAAAGCAGGCAAATATCCGATCGCTCTTGTATCTATGGACAATTGTTCCCAGAATGGTGCGAAGCTTCGTGAGTCTGTGCTGACCATGACAGAAGAATGGAAGAAAGCAGGATTTGTAGATGATGGATTTGTAAGCTATGTAAGTGATGAGAAAGTGGTTGCTTTCCCATGGACCATGATCGATAAGATCACACCTCGTCCCAGTGAGCAGATTGCAGCTGACCTTGAGAAGCTTGGCGTAGAAAGCATGCAGCCTGTTATCACAAGCAAGAAAACATACATTGCACCATTTGTAAATGCTGAGAAACCACAGTATCTTGTAATCGAGGACAGCTTCCCTAATGGACGTCCTGCTCTGGAAAAAGGCTTCGGCGTATACATGGCAGACAGAAATACAGTAAACCTTTCTGAACGAATGAAAGTGACGGTATGTCTGAATCCGGTTCATTCTGCAACTGGTCCTCTTGGCGTGGTTCTTGGATATGACCTTTTTGCCCATATGCTGAATACAAATGAAGACATGATGAAAATGGCACGTATGGTAGCCTATGGTGAGGGTCTTCCGGTAGTTGCTGATCCTGGAATCCTTTCCCCACAGGCATTTGTGGATGAGCTTTTTAACGATCGTTTCCCAAATGAATACCTTGGCGATACCAACCTTCGTCTTGCTGTGGATGTATCCCAGATGGTTGGAATCCGTTTTGGAGAGACTGTGAAGGCATATGTAAAGAGATTCGGGGATGCATCCAGGCTCACAGCAATTCCTCTTGGAATCGCTGGCTGGTTAAGATATATGCTGGCAGTGGATGATGAAGGGAATAAATATGAACTGGCACCAGATCCGATGAATGAGGAACTTCAGGAACAGTTAAAGGATATTGTTATTGGAAAGCCTGAGACCTTTAAGAATCAGCTGAAGCCGATCCTTTCTAACGAGCGTCTGTTCTTCACAGATCTTTACAAAGCTGGTGTGGGAGAGAAGATTGAGAACATGTTCCGGGAAATGATCGCAGGACCTGGAGCTGTGCGAGCTACCATTCATAAATATGTTGCAGCATAATAAATTTATCTGGAATGTACTATGCTGAGAAGTCCCGAATGTAGGATAGTAAAAATGCGGGTGTTGTTATCTGTTTAACTGTAGGTTATTGAATGAGAAATTTGGGGAGGAAATACAAAATGACAGAACCGGTATTTGCGGCGGAGTCAGCCAGACTGCTGATCGCGGCAGCAGCAGGAATTATATTGCTTCTGCTTCTTATCATTAAATTTAAGATTCATCCGATTTTATCACTGCTGATCTCAGCATTGGTTATTGGACTTGGAGCCGGAATGCCGGTTCCAACTCTGGTAAGTACAGTGGAAAAAGGTGCGGGGGATACCCTTCAGGGAATTGTCCTGTTAATTGGACTTGGCTCTTTGTTTGGAGGAATCCTGGAAGTATCCGGAGGTGCGCAATGTGTTGCCCAGACTTTGATCAATAAATTCGGTGAGAAAAAATCTGGAATTGCACTGGGAATCACAGGGCTGGTAGTTGGTACAACCGTATTCTTTGAGGCTGGCGTGGTGATTCTCATTCCACTGGCATTCGGACTTGCAAAAAAGACAAAGAAATCTACTTTATATTATGTAATCCCTCTTCTGGCTGGACTTGCCACAGGCTTTGCATATATTCCGCCATCAGCAGGCTCTGTTCTGGTGGCAAATATGCTGAACGTGGATCTTGGCATTATGATCGCAGTAGGTGTGCCAGTTGGAATTTTGTCACTGATTTTTGCCGGTATTTTATGGTCAAAATTTATCGGAAGTAAAATTGATGCAGGACTTCCTTCAAATATTCAGGAAGTTCGGGAAGCCGAAGAAGGAAATCTTCCGAAGTTTTCTACCGTGTTATGTATTATCCTTGTACCATTGGTACTGATTTTGTGTAACACAATTTCAACTTATATTCCTGGTATTGATCCAGTGAGACCAGTGCTGGAATTTCTGGGAACTCCATTTGTAGCGCTGATCATAGCTGTGCTGTGTGCCATGTACTTCCTTGGTAAAAAACAGGGATATGATGGCGAACAGTTAAAGAAAATCCTGGACCGTTCTTTGCGTCCTACAGGACAAATTCTTCTGGTAATTACTGGCGGTGGAATTATCCGCTGGGTGCTTCAGGACTGCGGCATGGGAAATATTATCGGACCAGCCCTTGAAAAAAGCGGTCTTCCGTTAGTATTGGTTGCCTTTCTCATCGCAGCACTGATCCGCGCATCTGTTGGAGCTGCTGTGGTAGCCATGACAATGGCAGCCGGAATCATGGCCGCTATGCCTGGAGTAGCAGGTCTGTCACCACTTTATCTGGCAGCTATGGTCTGTGCCATTAACGGAGGCGCGACCGCTTTCAGCCATGTAAATGATTCTGGCTTCTGGCTGGTCAGCTCCCTTCTCGAGATTGATGAGAAGACGACCTTGAAATCCTGGACCATGATGGAAACCATTATTGGAATTACAGGTCTGGTCTGTGCGATTGTAATCAGCCTGTTTGCGTAGGAGCGTGAAAGTGATGAAAATAAAAGTAATATTGGGAACTATGCAGAATGCAAGTAAATTGGTCAGTATTGCGGAAGCAATTGCATATGATGTGGATTTGTGTTATGGCCGTTACATAGTAGATGCGAAATCCATGCTTGGAGTCTTAAGCCTGCCGGATTTTGCATATGGAGAATTGCAGATTCCAGTTGAAAGCGAAGTGGAAAAGAAGCAGATTTTAGAAAAGCTGGACGAAGCCGGGCTGTTATATGAGAAAAAGCAGGAGGAAAAATAATGTTAAGGGAGCAGTTAAATGGAATTCAGCATGTAGGAATTCCCACAAATGATATAGAAACAACCATTGAATTTTATGGAAAGCTTGGATTTGAGGTCGCTTTGCAAACTGTCAATGAGGAAGCAAATGAAAAAGTTGCATTCCTCAAGCTGAATAATCTGGTAATTGAGACCTATGAGAATAAAGCCGCAAAAATGGAATCAGGTGCTATTGATCACGTTGCAATTGATGTAAAAGATATCGAAAAAGTATATGAACTGATCGCTCAGGCGGATCTGAATACCACCAGGGATATAATCCATTTTTTACCATTCTGGGAAAATGGTGTCAGATTTTTTACAATTGAGGGACCGAATAAGGAAAAGATAGAGTTCAGCCAGTATCTGTGATTCTTTACCTGCTGCGCTTAACTGAGTTATTTAGCTTCACAAACAGTAGAAAGGGCATATGCCATCACACTTGGAGTATCCGGTGTGATGGCATTTTGTTTTACGCGAGAGTGTTATATTTAAATTGTCCAAATGGGTACAATGTAATTTTCCCTGTCGATTACGCCTACGCTAGGCTTCATACAAATAATTGCACCTTTTCCACGGGGAACAGAAGCCTTGTCCAGAAGTGCGAATACTTTAGTGAGTTCGGAACCTGGATTAGAGGTTTTTTTGATTTCCAGAGGATTCAGCATTCCATCATGTTCCAGAACAATATCAATTTCTCTGGCGTCTTTATCACGGTAGTAATACATATATGGTTCTTGTCCACAGTTCAAATAGGTTTTTTCAATCTCTGAAACAACATAATTTTCAAGAATAGCTCCGTTCATTGCACCATATTCCAACACTTCTGCATTACTCCAGCGTGTCAGATGACTTACAAGACCAGTGTCGTAAAAATAAAGTTTTGGTGTTTTTACAAGCCTTTTCAGAAGATTATTTGAATAAGGGTGCAGATAAAATATAATTCCTAAAGTTTCCAGAATCTGCAGCCAGTCTTTTGCCTGCTTCTGATTAATATCCGCGTCAACGGCAATTTCTGCGATATTCAGCATCTGGGAACATCTGGCAGCAACTGCTGTCATAAAGCGGAGAAATTTCAGTGAATCAATGGAATCAGAAAGTTCTTTAACATCACGCTCAATGTAGGTGGACAGATAGCTGCTATAAAAAATCTGACTATTTGAGTTCTTTCCACTTGCAATTGCAGGCATGGAACCTTTATAAATTCTTTCAAATATTTCTCGCGTATCAGCTGGTGTGCGCTCTTTTTCTCTGGACACCAATGAATCCAGTTCTACTTTAAATGGACTCATTTGGGCACCACATATTTCGGCTTGAGATAGAGAGGTCATTGATAATACCGCTACTCTTCCTGCAAGAGATTCCTGTACGCCTTTCATTAATTTAAAAATCTGAGAGCCGGTAAGCCAGAATGCTCCTGGTTCCTGGTGAGAATCGGCATATATTTTTATATAAGTGAACAATTCAGGCGCATATTGAACTTCATCAATGAGGATTGGTGGTTTATGCAGTTGTAAAAAAAGTTCAGGATCGTTTTTGGCAAGGTCACGTTCATTCAGATCATCCAGTGAAACATAACTGCGGGGGCTGTCTTTCATTAATTTCTGCAGCATTGTGGTCTTTCCCACCTGTCTGGGACCAGTTACTAAAACTACAGGATATTCTTTGGTAACAGCTTCAACAACGCTTTCCAGGCTTCTTGAGATATAACTCATAAACATTCCTCCTTCGGCTAATATGTACTATAAATATATTTTAGCCGAAAACAAAACGTGTTTCAAGAGAAAAATCGGCTGATTTTATATTATATGCAAGATCAGCCGAAATATTCTTTTGAAGATAGAAGTGAAAATGTAAATCATATTAGTTATTGACGAAAAGTGTAGCTGAATATATTATGAAAATAATGATAAAATATGCGATTTTACAGATGATATAAAGGGAATAAATAAAAATGAATGATAAAAACAAATTATATTATGCCAAGTCAAAGCGAAAAGATGGAACGCAGGAATTATTGTGTGATCATTTGAAAAAAGTTAGTGAAATGGCAGGGGAATTTGGAGAGCAGATCGATAATAAAAGAGCAGCAGAATTATGTGGGAAATTGCATGATTTTGGGAAATATAGCGAAAGTTTTAAAGGAGTGTTAGAGGGAACATGTACTCATATCGACCATGCACTTTGTGGGGCAGCATTATTGTACTGTCTGCTTGTAGAAAAGATGGTTCAGTCTGGTTATCGGGCAGTTATAGAAGCAATAAATGGACATCATGATGGTCTTATTGGTTATGACTATTTGGAAACATATTTAAAACATAGTCTCTTGGAGGATAAGCCTGTAGTGTGTAACTGTGGAAAGAATGCGGCATTAGCAGGACAGAAACAATATAAACAAGCATCAAATGCGTTTTTTAACGATTTTCCAGAATTTTTATCAGAAGATCTAAAAATAGAAAAAATGAAGAAAATGGAAGAAATTAATGAATCTATATATTCAATGTTACATACTCGTATGTTATTTTCTTGCTTGGTAGATGCTGATTATACAGTTTCCTCAGAGAATGAACTGCAAAAACCGTTAAATTTCGAAGCTGCGGAGTATTTGAATCGTTTATATGAGTATAGAAAAGAACTGAAAAAGAAAGGAAAGGGAGCGGAAAAGGTAAACAAAATTCGTGATTTATTATTTGAGCGTTGTGGAGAGGCTGGTGAATTAAAAGAAGGTTTATTTACACTTACAGCACCTACGGGAACTGGAAAGACATTGGCATTGTTGCATTTTGCGTTGCGACATGCGGTAAAATATGAGAAAAAACGGATTATACTTGTACTGCCCTTCCTTGCATTGACTGAACAGAGCTATGAGGTTTATTCAAAGATTATTCTGGAAATTTTACAGGATCATAGCCAAAGTGAACTTGATGACAGACAGCGTGAATTTGCGGAACGATGGGAATCCCCTTTTATTATAACTACTTCAGTTAAATTTTTTCAGGCATTGTTTGCACAAAAACCAACAGATTGCCGTAAACTACATAATATTGCGAATAGTATTATTTTGTTTGATGAGGCACAGAGTTTACCATCAAATTTGTTGTCAGCAACTTTAAATGCTGTAAATACATTGTGTGCCAAATATTATTGTACTATGGTCTTTTCCACTGCTACACAGCCAGAATTTAAATATATACAGGGAGTATCCTGGATGCCAACTGAAATTGTGCCGGAATATTCAATAATGTACGAAAAGCTAAAAAGAACACAAGTAGAATGGAAAGTTGAACGACAGATTCCACTGAGAAACATAGCAAAAGAAATGGAAAAAGAAGAAAATGTTTGCGTGATTGTAAATCTTCGCAGGCATGCTGTTGAATTATTTAAATTCCTAAAAAATGACAATTGTGATCCAGAGAAAATTTTCTTCCTGACGACAGACCTATGTCCAAAGCATCGAAGCGAAATTATAAGAAAGATAAAGGAAAGGCAAAGTAGGGGGCTGCCATGTAAAGTGGTTTCCACACAATGTATTGAAGCTGGTGTGGATTTGGACTTTGATGTTTTATACAGAGCCTTGGCACCTCTGGAAGCTATTATTCAGGCAGCAGGAAGATGTAACAGGAGTGGAAATCAGAAAGTTGGAAGAGTAATAGTTTTTGAACCCAAAGTGGAAGGAAGTTTGTATCCGCCGGATAAATGGTATCAGAATGCAGCAATTGTTGTAAAAGAGATTCTATCAAGAGAAAATATAGATATTAATAATCCAAACTGTATATCAAACTATTATGAGATACTTTTTAGCGAGTATGCAAAAGATAAAGTGGCTTTAACAGAAGCAATCGAAGAGCGAAATTATGAGAAAATTGCTAAAGAGTATAAATTAATTGAGAATCAGGGCAAAAAAGTTATTGTTCCTTTTAATAAAAGCATGTCGCTATATAGAAATGTAAGAGAAGAGATGCTTAATGGTAATTTAACGCCTGGACTGGTAAAACATGCAGCGGAAATTACTGTCAATACATTTGAAAAAGATATAGAGAAGTATTGTGAGCAAATTTATTATTTTGACAGAAGGAGAAAGCAAAAAGTAGAGTCAGAATATTATGTTTTGCGTATGCAGTATGAGTATATGTATCGGGAGGATATGGGACTGCAGTTCTGCGAGAAGAATAAAAAATGTGAGGAGAATAATTTGATTTTCTGTTGACGTGAAGATGTAACTTATATATAATAAATATGACAGCAAAAACGAATGCCATAATATGTGATTTGCTGGGAATTGAAATACATTAATTATTTATGCGTGTGTATGGGGCTGATTTATCAGCCCCATATTGCCAAATAAAAGGAGAAGGAAGTGATTTGAATGGCGATATCAATTGAAATTTGGGGGGACTTTGCATGCTTCACACCGCCTTATGCAAAAGTGGAACGTTTGACATATCCCTTTCCAACCCCATCGGCATGTAGAGGAATATTATCTGCTATCTATAGCAAGCCAGTGGAATTTTATTGGCAGATTGATCGGATTGAAATATTAAATCCGATTCAATATATTAGTTTTAAGCGGAATGAAGTGAAAACAAGAGTTAATAATAAAGTAATTTATACAGACGAAGAAAGGACACAAAGACAGACTGTAGCGTTAAAGGACGTAAGATATCGGATAACAGCATCTATTTGTCCAAGACCTGATTTCAAAGGCAGAGAGCAGCAACTATATGATCAGGCTTACAGAAGAATAAGAAATGGAAAATGTTATTACCAGCCATCCCTTGGGGTAAGAGAGTTCACAGCTTATTTTGAGGAAAGTGATGGAAGTAAGGAGGCAATTGACATCAATATGGATGGGGGATTAATGGTTTATGATATTTTTGATCTTCATGATTGCGAGATAAGAAAAAAAGTTAAGCCACAATTGTCGCTGTATCACGCTGTTGTAGAACATGGCATTATAAATGTTCCGACATATGACAGCCCTGAAGTGTTGAAAGGGGGAAGAAAATGCTGAAGGCATTATATGATTATGCAATGAAAAATAATCTGGTTTTGCCTCCTGGTTATAGCAACAAAACAATAAAAGCGTATGTTTCGTTAAGCAAAAAAGGTGAATTTCTCGGAATTATATTAGGGGATGATACACCTGTTTTATGTCCGGATATTGGAAGTCTTGCAAATGGAAAAGAGAAATGTAATCCAATTGTAGAAAAGAGGTCAGTGATTTTTAAAGATCTTTTAGATCAGGAAGATAAGACAAAAGTAAAAAGAAATTTTTATTACCAGGTTTTGAAGGACGGAAGTGATAGGATTCCGGAATTTGAAGTATGTGTGAAAATGTCAGAGGATGAAAAAACGCTTTTAATAGTTGCGGAAGCCTTAAATGAAAACAAAATAAAAGGATCAGATCGAATTTCTTTTATAGTTGATGGGAAAAAAATCGTACAGGCAAAGTGCTTAAAGGAGTGGTGGGATACATATCGAAGGAAGTTTTTCGATATAGAGAAAAAAGAAAGGTCTTTATGCTTGATTACTGGAGAAGAGACAGTTCCAATGGAAACAGTTCCTCCGGTTAATGGGCTTGCTGTAGTTGGAGGACATGCTCGTGGTGATGCTTTGATCTGTTTTGATAAAAGTGCATTTTGTTCTTATGATCAGAAGAAGAGTGTGAATGCACCAGTATCAGAAAATGCTTTTTTTGCTGTTAAAGCTGCCATGGATCATCTATTAGAACATGCTCCGGTACTGGCGAATATGAAGTTTGTTCATTGGTATGAGAAGAATATTGAAGACGACAGTGATCCTATTCTGGGGGCAAATTTTCTAGGGATAACTATGGTGGGAAATGTTAACGTAGAAGAGGAAGTATCAGAAGATGATAGAAATAGAGAGGCTGGAATTGCAGAACTTCAAGCATCAGAATTAGTAAAAAGCGTTACAACAGGCGAAAAAATCCCATCTCTTTCGAATCAATATACTATATGTTTGTTATCTGGCGTTAATGGACGCGTTATGATTCGGCAGTATGAACGTGGCTCATATGAAAAATTGCAGAAAAACATTGCTCTTTGGAATGAACAGTTGGAATTGAAAGACCTAAATGGGATACAAAATGAAAAAAGTAAAAAATTAAATGCAAGATTATTATGTTTGCTGAAAAAACAGAATTCTGATAGTAAGATATGGAAAAGAGTAAGTGAAGAATTACCAGAAATCACGCAGGCGATTATTCGTGCAATTATAAACGGGACACCATTGCCAGATGTGGTTGCAGTTCGTTCTTTAGCATATATTCGTTCTCAAATGTTGGCAAAAGAGGAAAATTCAATTAGCATACAAATTCCAGATGCAACTGCTTGCCAGTGGCTGAAAGTTTGGCTTATGAGAAGAAAGGGGGCTGAAATTATGTCAGAATACGATTCCACACATAAAAGTGCAGCATACCATTGCGGTGCTGCTATGGCGGTTCACGCTGCAATACAGAATGTTGTAATGAAAAATGTAAACGCTACAATTGTACAGCGTTATTATTCAAGTGCAAGTCAGATGCCAGCATTGGTGTTAGGACAAATATCCAGATTATCAGCATATCATCTTGAAAAAATTGAAAATGAATGGCTGAGAAAACAATATGAAGATACTTTGAATGCTGTTTATTGTGCAATCGGAAAAGAGATTCCAGCAACACTGACGTTGGAAGAACAAGCGTATTTTGCGTTGGGATACAGACAAATGTGTACGAAATTGCAAAAAGATAAAAATGAAAGAATTGCAGAGAAGAAAAATAATGTAGAAGATTAATACATATAAGGGGGATTTTACTATGGCAATTAAAAATCGATATGAGTTTATTTATTATGTAGCATGCACCAATGCAAATCCTAATGGTGATCCTGATATGGGAAATACTCCGAGAGTAGATCCGCAAACTATGCAGGGATATATTTCTGATGTATCTACTAAGAGATTGATTAGAAATTATGTGGCTATGTCAAGAACTGGAGAACCAGGAATGGAGATTATCGTGCAGAAATCAACAAATATGAACCGGCATATTGCTAGAGCAAAAAGAGAGGCTGGGGTTGAAGATTGTGCGAAAGCAAAAGAGGCAATTTATGCAGGACGGCAGAAAGCCTGTGAATTGTTTTATGATGTACGTACGTTTGGTGCAGTAATGAGTACCGGACCGAATGCAGGGCAAGTGAGAGGTCCGGTTCAGATTACATTTGGAAAAAGTCTGGATCCGATTTTACCACTTGATATTTCCATAACCCGTATGGCAGTAACAGATGGAGAAAAGGATTTGAAATTGGAAGATTATCAGCAGATGGAAAATGAGAAACCAGAAGATAAACTTCGGACAATGGGACGAAAACAGCTTATTCCTTTTGGATTATATGAGATAAGGGGCTTTATCAGTGCTAATCTAGCTGCCGAAACAGGATTTGATGAAGAAGATTTAAATCTTTTATTTGAAGCGATTATGAATATGTATGAACATAATCGTTCCGCAAGTAAAGGAGAGATGGAAGTAGTTTCACCCCTGATTATTTTTAAACATGTGGGGACTGACTCTGATCTGGAGCAGAGAGTTCGTCAGGCAAAACTAGGATGCGCACCGGCACATAAATTGTTTGATCTGGTAGAAGTTAAGAAAAAAGAATATGTAGTTTATCCAAGAAGTTATCATGACTATACTGCAGCTGTTCATTTGAATCGTGTGCCAAAAGGGGTTGAAGTTGGCTTTAAAGAAGATGCATTCAGTGATATTGTGTGGAATCATCTTCCTGAAAATGAGGAATGGTTTACAAATGAATGATAAAGAGTATCTTCCCTTAAGTTGGCTTTCTCAGATATGTTATTGCCCAAGACGAGCTGCTATTCTTTTAAATGAACGTGTCTGGGTTGAAAATGTAGAAACTGCGAAAGGGCGTGTAGAACATGAAAGAGTTCATACACAAAGAATTGAGAAAAGAGGAGAATTTCTTAAACTTTATGAATATGAAGTGGTTTCCGAAGAATTGGGATTGAATGGGAAATGTGATTGTATTGAAGTGACAAAAGCTGATAATGGTTGTATAATTCCGGCTGTTGACTTTAAGGTAACTTTATTTCCAATAGAGTATAAGCATGGAAAGGTTCGGGAAGATGAATTAGAGTATAAAATTCAGTTATGTGCAGAGGCAATGTGTCTGGAAGAAATGTATCAGACAAATATTCCAGAAGGAGAAATATTTTTCATATCTTCTCATAAACGTTTGCGCGTTGAGCTTACAGAAGAATTGAGAATAATGGTACGCAATGCTGTGTCAGAGTTAAGACGAATTCGTGAAGCATTTATTATTCCAGAGGCACAGTATAGCTTGAAATGTAAAAAATGTTCTATGTTGGAATATTGTATGCCTAAAGTGAAAAAATCTGCTTCTGAATATTGTAAAAAATTGAAATTGGAAGCGGAGGAGGGCGAATGCATATGAAAAGGCTTTTAAATACAATTTATATTCTTACACCTGGCAGCTATATACACGTGCGTAATCAAAACATAGTTGTGGAAATGGATGGTGAGGAAAAGATTTCAGTGCCAGCGCACACTATTGAAGCGATTATATGTTTTGGGCAAAATACAGTTTCGACACCGTTGATTGGATTTTGTGGAGAAATGGGAATTTCAATTGCATTTTTGTCCGAGAATGGAAAATTTCTTGGAAGAGTATGCGGTCCTGTAAGTGGAAATGTTTTATTGCGAAAAAGACAGTATGAAAGTTTAAATGATGATGAATTTTCAGCTAAAATAGTAAGAAATATAATTTATGGGAAAATTCGCAATGCAAAAGCTGTTCTTTTAAGATGTGCAAGAAATAAAGACTCAGAAGAAAAAAAGAGAGCTTTGACAGAAGCTGCCAATAAACTTAGCGAAAATGCAAGAAAATTGCAAGCTATCAATGATATAGATTCCATTCGAGGGCTGGAAGGGGCTGCTGCGACAATCTATTTTGCGCAGTTTGATAATATGCTGGATTCAAAAGAATTTGTTTTTGAAGTTAGAAGCAGAAGACCTCCTAGGAATGAAGTAAATGCAGCATTGTCATTTGTTTATATGTTGTTGACTCGCGAGACACAATCGGCATTGGAAACAGTAGGACTTGATCCTGCCGCAGGGTATTTACATGTGTTACGACCTGGGCGTCCATCTTTTGCGCTGGATCTTGTAGAAGAGCTGCGAGCACCGTTGTGCGACAGATTCGTTTTGTCACTTTTTCATAAAGGACAATTACAAGCTAAGGATTTTGAAACTGATTCGGAAGCGGTATATTTAAACGATAAAGGAAGAAGAAAAGTTCTAAATGCTTGGCAAAAAAGAAAAAAGGAAACTATTGGACATCCTTTCCTGGATGAAAATATTGAAATTGGAATGATTCCATATGCTCAAGCAATGTTATTTGCCAGAGTTCTGCGTGGCGATTTGGATGAATATCCGCCGTATTCCTGGAGGTGAAAAATGCTTGTTGTAATAACGTATGATGTAAATACAATGACTGCTGCAGGTGAAAAAAGACTTCGAAGAGTAGCAAAATTGTGCGAGCAGTATGGTGTGAGAGTGCAAAATTCTGTTTTTGAGGTTTTAGTAGATGCGGCTCAGCTTACGGCTTTGAAACATGAGTTAAGCAAAGAAATAAATGAAGATGTGGATTCGATTCGATTTTATAGACTAGGGAATTCATATCAGAACAAAATCGATTCTATGGGGAAAAAACTGAAAGTCGAAGCTGGGGAGCCGTTGCTATTCTAAGAACTTGCGCGTATATATCCCATGCATAAAACTTCGGGAGACTGGCGCAATATAAAATTATATAAATGTAAAGAATTTTGCTGTTTAATTAGAGAATAATTGAATGAATATAATAAAGTGAACTAATTGAACAAAAATTAAGCTAAAATACAGCTGTATATTGGCTGTTTTTGCTGTAGCCTCTCGCAGAGAGGCGTGAATTGAAATGATAGTGGTTGTCATTTCTGCCATGGATAAGTGTAGCCTCTCGCAGAGAGGCGTGAATTGAAATCACGAAGTCCCGGAAGGAATGGCGCCAGAAAATCGTAGCCTCTCGCAGAGAGGCGTGAATTGAAATAAAAAACTCGAAAACGCGCTGGCTAATTCAGAAGGTAGCCTCTCGCAGAGAGGCGTGAATTGAAATAGTGACAGTTACGGTTCCAGCAACACCTACACCAAGTAGCCTCTCGCAGAGAGGCGTGAATTGAAATATCCATCTGTCGAATGGCATGAACAACGCCACCAGTAGCCTCTCGCAGAGAGGCGTGAATTGAAATAGTAAGTCTTAAAAAGGGAGATAAAGTCGCACTGTAGCCTCTCGCAGAGAGGCGTGAATTGAAATCTTTCTGCCTATAACTTTTAAAAGGCTGTGTAGGGTAGCCTCTCGCAGAGAGGCGTGAATTGAAATCGTCCAGAAGTTAATAACAGAGTGGTTGAAAACCGTAGCCTCTCGCAGAGAGGCGTGAATTGAAATCTGAACAGGCTGTTTAGGTGGCATCTGAGAGCCTGTAGCCTCTCGCAGAGAGGCGTGAATTGAAATTCAGTCCTGCCAGCGTACACGGCTTCTATTACATGTAGCCTCTCGCAGAGAGGCGTGAATTGAAATAATAAGTGGCTGCCCTTTATCATACGGGGTAATCGTAGCCTCTCGCAGAGAGGCGTGAATTGAAATTAACAGGAAGATTAGCGAGAGATCCAGAAGTGCGTAGTCTCTCGCAGAGAGGCGGGAATTGAAATGGTACCGATAGTGATGTGGATGGAAATGGAATTGTAGTTTTGCGTAGAGAGAAATTTGAAATGTACGTTAGCAGTTGTAATACTACACGGCAAAATAGAAATGAATAAAAGTAGGGGACAAAAGTTACGCTTGATGATCCTTTTCCAGATTTACTGAAAACAAACAAGCGCAAAGAAAATACCTCCAAATTAAACGATGATCTTGCTTATGAGATTCTTTCGGTGGTAGCGGGAGTGGTGTCCCATGCAGAGAACTATGGGAAGTTTCCCTGCCATCGGGTGGTGAACCATATGGGGAGGCTGGCGCCGAGTTGGACAGAACAGGAGTGGCTGCTAAAAGGGGAAGGAGTTACTCTGAAAGAAAATGGTTGTGTAGGTTTGAAGAAGTATTTGTGGGATTGTTGATTTTAGAAAGGGTGTATAACGATAAAGAAAAATCTAAAACAAATACGGAATATATTCCTATGGTTTCTGCTTATTGTAGTTCTGGCAAATGTTTTCCTGCCATTATATTGCAAAAAGCCGGACATAGAATATGAAGAAAAATTGAAACAGACAGCGTTTACTTCAGATACCCCTGGAGTGGAAAGAATCCGCTGTATTGACGATAACGAAGAAGCTCTTTTGTGGCGCTTGCGTATGATCGGAAAGGCAAAAAACAGTATTGTTTTATCTACCTTTGATCTTCGGGCAGATGACAGTGGTACAGATCTTTTGGCTGCATTAAATAATGCGGCGGAAAAAGGTGTGGAAATTAAGCTTTTAATTGACGGAATTTACCAGCAGCTGTTTCTGAACGGAAGCAGGGAATTCCAGGCACTTGCTGCGCGGGAAAATGTAGAAGTAGGTGTTTACAACCCGGTGAGCCCAGTTGGCTTATTTAAATTCAATTACCGGATGCATGATAAATATCTGATTGTCGACAATGAAATGTATTTGCTTGGCGGCCGGAACAGTAATGATATTTTCCTGGGTGATAAAACTACCGGTATTAATATGGACCGGGATATCCTGGTGTATGACACCACAAAGGGAAATGGAGAATCCCTGCTGGAGTTGGAAGCTTATTTTCAGCAGATATGGAATGAAGATTGCGTGAAAATAAAGGGTGGAAGAAAAAAGAATAGTTCAGAAAGTTCTGTGTCAGAAGAAGCGGCAGACGAGATGCAGGGAAATCTGTCAAAGTATGAAAATCAGTACCAGTCCTTAGAAGTGCGTTATGCTGCTCTGACAGAAAAATACCCTGATATTGAAACTTACAATTCCTGGGAAAAAGATACCATTCCGGCAAACAAAATTACCATTGTCAATAATGGAACCCATGCAGGTCCCAAAAGGCCGTTGGTGCTCCAGACGATCCAATATTTGGCACAGGACGCAGACAATGTGACTATTCAGACTCCATACGTGATCTGCAACCGCTACATGTATGATGTCCTCGCAGAAATTTCTTCCCATGCAGATTTGAAGATTATACTCAATGCGGTTGAGAAAGGCTCCAACCCCTGGGGATGCACCGATTACCTGAATCAGAAGAAGAAAATCCTGAAAACAGGTGCAGATGTGTACGAACTGATGAATGAACATGCAGTACATACGAAAGCAGTTCTGATAGATGACCGGTTATCTGTGGTTGGTTCTTATAACCTGGACATGCGAAGTACATATCTGGATACAGAATTAATGCTGGTGATTGACAGTCAGGAATTAAATGACCAGATTCAGGAAACTGAAAATATTTATATGGAAAAAAGTAAAGAAGTTTTGTCTTCCGGTCAGGAAAACGAAGGTGCGCAGTATGAAACCAAAGTGCTGAACTGGCAGAAGAAGCTGTTTTATGGAGTATTAAGAATTGTAATAAGACCATTGAGACAGTTGTTGTAACTGTTATGTAAAGAATCAGAGAGGAAAATGAAAAAACCAGGTGAAAAATCAGGTAAATAGCAAAATAGGAATTGATTTTTTGTATAAAAGCAGTTAGAATGACCTGTGGGAATAAAATATATTTCCATAAAATCTAAGAACAAAGGCAGGTGAACAGAATGGATAGTTGCGATTCTCATGGGCGAAGTAGTTGCATAGGATGGAAAAACGAAATG
>CAKRRG010000056.1 GCA_934394545.1 uncultured Blautia sp. | reverse complement strand
TTCATCTATATCATCAATTCGCATAAATTTCAGATAGCGTGACCAACTCAAATAAAATTTTCTTTTGATATAAATTTTGGAAGATTCTCAAATTAGCTAAACACTGTTTCGCCAATCTGCTTCTCATCCTCTAGCATTTTAATCTGCTCTGCAGTATTCAGAATATCCAACTGATATTCTGCAATTTCCTGTAGAATTTTAAACCGTTCTTCTTTTTTCTTTCCTTCTTTAATCATCTGCGCATTATGAGATTCCAGATTGGAAAGCACTGTCAATTCATTGATAGATGCAAAATCTCTGACATTGTTCTTTTTTGATAACTCAGGATTAGCTTCTCTCCACGCTTTTGCTGTAAATCCAAACAATGCCACATTTAATATATCCGCTTCTTCTGCATATGCCAGCCATTGTAGATTCTCTCTATAATTCATCCGCGGAATCAAATATTTTTTTACTGCGTCCGTCTGAATCAAATAATTATTTTTAGTCAAAAATCGTTTAGCATTCCATTCACTTTGCTCTAAATTATTTTCTTCTTCCTTCAACCGCTGGAATTCTTTTATCAAATACAATTTAAAAACCGGACTGATTGCAGATGCGAATTCAAAGGCAATGTCTTTATGAGCATACGTACCGCCATATTTTCCACGCTTTACATATAATCCTATCGCATTCGTTTTATTAATCCATTCTGCAACGCTTAATACAAATGTATGTAAACCTGCTTCAGATTTAAAGTGGTCGAATTCGACCACTTTAAAATCAGGATTATAAATCATTTCCCACGTTCCTAAAAATTCTAATGTATTTCTATTTCGCAGCCAGTTTTTCACAACATCGGCACTACGTGATTCGCCTGTTTTAGCTTTTGCAATATCCGTAATACAAATATAATCATCCAATTTTTGTTCTGAAATCGAAATTGGTACATCTTGTACATTAATTATCCTATTCTTCATCCACTTTTTCCTTTCCATCAAAACCTTCCATTTTTATCCTGTATGCCAATAATCTTAAAACATAATCCGGCATTTTCCTTGTTCCTCTTTCCCATTCCGTTACGGTTCTGTAAGGAATTCCGAAATGCTCACAGAATTCTTTTCTATTCATCCCTGTACTTTCGCGTAATTCTTTTATTTCATCTTTTATTTCCATATTTGTTCTTCCCTATCATATACACAATGTGTATATATCATAACATATTTTCCTATAAATACAATAGTTTAATCTGGCAAGCTACTTTTCAGACACAATCGTCCCCACCCGATTAAGTCATTCGGCAATTTTTCCACTCCCGGCAAGTCTTTTGCGCCACGACGGAGATAGGCTTTTAGTTTTTCGCCGTAGAGGTAGGGATCGTTTCGGCGAGTGATTCCCCATTCCATAAGAAGAGCAACGGCGCCGGTGACGAAAGATGTGGAAAAGGAGGTGCCAGTGAAGGATGCATAGCCTCCACCAGAGCGGGGAGCATAGATATCAACACCGGGAGCGACAAGGTCGGGTTTTGGATAGGGGAGGGCACGACAGCCGCGGCCAGAGAAATCAGCATAGGTGTTTTGACGGGCGTCGTAGGCGCCGACGCTGATCACGCGTCTGGCAGTGGCAGGGATTGTGAGGGTTCCCTGAGGACGTGGAAGATAGAAGGCTGTGCCTGGGTTTAGCGTTTTGCCACCTGGAAGCCACAGGAAATATTCCCCGTTTTTTATATTTCTTGCTGCTAAGATTATTTTCCACACACCGCTGTCTACATAGGGTCTTTTCCCATCCCGCGCCAGAAAATCCACATAAATCTCCTGCGTCACATGATATGGTGCCGGTTTTCCATAATAAATCAGAAGTTCCGTATTTCCCGCCTGCCAACGCTGGGCGCCCAGTGTTTCAAAAAGGGGGCCAACACGCTCCCCGGCTGGATTTTCCAGATAGATTTCCATCTCATCTTCGTAATTTTTCCAAAGCTGCACATTCAAGGTTGGCTCAAAGGCACCAACACCAAGTTCAATTTCCTGGATTTCACCTGGCGAAAGCTTTCCTCCGGTATGCAGAGCATCATTTCCATTGTTTCCCATTCCTACACAGATCACATTTTTCCCCATGCCGGACACATTGTCCAGGTAAGTTTCCAGCAGAGAATCGCCTCTGTGTGAGCCATAATTATTTCCAAAGCTTAAATTAATCGCAATTGATCTTCCAAGCCGTATGGCCTGCCGAACCAGATAATCCACACCTTGCATCAGCTCTGTAGTTCTTGGAAAAGAATCCTGTCTTGGAATTCCCATTTTTACAACCAAAAGGTCACTTTCATATGCCACACCCCGGTTCACTGCCCCACGGGAAAAATCGCTGCCAGCTGCCACTCCAAGCACAGCGGTTCCATGACCGCTCACATCTTCAGACGGAACAAGGCGCCGTCCCTCCTGCACAGAGAGGGACAACGCCTCATTAATTTCCTCATTGGTATATTCAGTTCCTGTTGCATAGCCCTCCGGTGGATTACCAGGAATGCTCTGATCCCACAAACGCAATATTCTGGACTTTCCGTCTGCTGTGAGAAATGCAGGATGACGGTAATCCACGCCGGAATCTACAATTCCGATCAACACACCGCGCCCTGTCAGCCGTAGATTTCCAGGCTCATCGCGCTGCACCTGGGTAATACAGCTTGCCTCTTTGGAAAACAGGTCTTCGAAATACAGACGGGTGGGCTTTTCTATAAATTCTATCTGGGGGCGCCGGGAATATTCATCCAGCATACTTTCAGGAATCGTCACAATGGCATACCCGCCAAGGAGAGATACCACGGAAATTTCGGGTCCACCTAGTAATATCTCAACGGAATCTCTATCATTTCCCGCACCATATTTCATTCCGTCAGAAACTTCCTCATTGGCAATCCCCACCTCACTATACTTCACAATAATTTCCCACTTTCGTGCCTGTTTCTCATACCCCACATTCAGATTCCGGGATTTCTCTCTTTCCTCTTCTGTGGCATCCAGCGCAAGGTTCAAAAGATTATCCAGCTTCTGATCTGGCATATTCCCTCCATTTTGCAGCGTATGCATACTCAGAATACACTTATCTTTAATTTACGCCACCCCATTTTAAATAATGCCTTTGCTTTTTCAGCAGAAAAACCATCACCAACAGCACCACTGGGAAAATCAGGCCTACGCCCATACCTGCGCGGATATTATCTCCGGCATTCTGGGTGACACGGCCAACGATTCCAGGGCCTATGCTGCCCCCAAGGTCTCCTGCCATGGCAAGAAGGGCGAACATGGCAGTTCCGCCTGCTGGAAATTTCTTAGAGGAAATACTGATAGTGCCAGGCCACATGATTCCAACGGAAAATCCGCAGACAATACAGCCGATCAGTCCTGCTGCCGGATTGGAGGACAGAGATGCAAGAAGATAGCAGAATACGCATAAAATTCCGGATCCAGCCATAAATTTCGTCAAGTCCATTTTATCTCCGTATTTTCCAAAGATCACACGGCTGATTCCCATCGTAATGGCAAACATACAGGGACCAGCCAGGTCTCCGATGGTCTTGGACAGTCCAAGTGCCGCCTCTGCATAGGCAGATGCCCACTGGGACATGGACAGCTCCGATGCTCCCGAACACACCATCAGACACACGGCAATCCAGAATACAGGCTTACGAAACAGTTCCCCGATTTTCATGCCTTCCCCTTCATCTACCAGATGTTCGATGGGACAGGTGGCAAAGTTGTAAACATTAAAGGCTGGAACGATTGCCCACAAAACTGCCAGCCACTTCCAGCTATCCATTCCGAAAACAGCGAAAAACAGGGTGGAAACAACAATGGTTCCCACAGAGCCCCAGCAGTAGAAGGAATGAAGAAGACTCATGGTCGCCTCTTTGTTTTCGAACGGACATGCTTCCACAATGGGACTGCAAAGCACTTCAATCAGTCCGCTTCCAACAGCATACACAATAACACTGATGATGATTCCCACAAAAGGATCTGGCAAAAGCTCCGGAAGAATTGCCAGCCCCACCAGTCCTAAAGCGGAACTGATCTCAGATGTCACAATGCACACGCGATATCCGATTTTGTCCACAAACCTGGCACAAAACAAATCAACCAGCAGCTGGGTAAAGAAAAAGCAGGTGGAGATCAGCGCAATATTTCCAAGAGAAATATGATAATCTGTGTGAAATTTCAGAAACAGCAAAGGTGCAAAATTTGCTGCTATGGCCTGGGTGATAAAGCCCATATAACAGGCTCGTTTGGTTTTCTGGTAATTCGGCATGATTGGTTCTCCTTTTTTCTTCTTTAAAGAAGATTTTTGTCTTATTGGATTATATTATATTTGATTGTGTTTTTCATTGGATTATTTATGATTTTTATTGTATAATATCGTAAGAAATTTGAGGATAAACAAGACATGAAAGAAACCAACGTATATACCAAAATCATTACCGACGAAAATTTAATGGAAACTCTTCCCCACGGAAGCCAGGACTATCCCTTTCGCTACTATTATGAGCATTTAGCCCAGTTTGATTTTAACTGCATAGACTGGCACTGGCATACGGAGCTGGAATTTGTGTATGTTCAATCCGGAACCGTAACTGCATGGATTGGGGAAAAACAGCTGGAGCTGCCAGCTGACAGCGGCATTTTTATTAATTCCAAATTCCTTCACCGTTTTTCCTCTCCTGTGGATGCTGTCATCCCAAACTTTCTCTGCATGCCCTCTTTCCTTGCAGCTACAGACAGCTATATTTACCAGAATTATGTGAAGCCTATCATTTCATCGAATATTCCTTTTTGGATTTTTCGCAGGGAGATTTCCTGGCAGGCCAGGGTTCTTGATCTTATGAAGCAGATTATTTCTGCGCAGACTTCCGGTTCTTTCTGCCATCTTCTGACCTCTTCCCTTATGCAGCAGCTCTGGCTGGAAATATACAAGCATACAGATCTTTCCACTACGCCGGAAATCACCGGACAGTTCTCTGTAAACCGCGCAAGACTCCAGCTGATGATGCAGTTTATTCACGAAAATTACAGAAGAAACCTTTCCCTGGATGAGATTGCTGCACAGTCTATAATCAGCAAAAGCTCTGCCTTAAACCTTTTTCGGAGCTATCTTCACATCACGCCGGTCAATTATCTCATAAACTATCGGCTGAAACAGGCTGCCCTTCTGCTTTCCCATACAGAGAAAAAAGTCAGCACCATTTCAGCCGAAACTGGTTTTCACAATGTAGATTATTTTTGCAGAGCCTTCAAAAAACACTACCAGGCAACCCCTGGGGAATATCGGAAAAAAAAGTGGGATAAATAGCTGCTCTTTGAACAACTTCTGAAATTTATGTCTGTTTTATTCTGCACATTTATTACTCAATTGTTTTCTCCAAGTTTGTTCAATTTTCCTTCTGATTCAGTGCATTTACAACAGCTTCATACATCGGTTTTGCCTGTGGTGCAGCCCCAAGCAGTTCTGCCAGTGTCATACCATAAGCGAACTGGATCATCGGACCTTCCAGCATTCCCGGTGCCATCTGATTGAACATCTCGACTGCGAGTGGTTCTTCAACGATTTCACCAAGTGTGCTGTCCATACTGAATCTCTCTACAGCGAGACTGGTCTCTGTCGCATATTCGTAATCATATACACCAGAACCAACTTCCTGTACTTCCTCTTTCTCCGGAAGCAGGATCACTGCTGTAGTGTTTGCCGGAACTTCTACATACACATGGATTTTTCCATTCATACAGGATGTGTTTGCCACGATTTTTCCGTAAACAGATTCAAACTCTGTGCCCCATTCTTCAATGCCTTTTACAAACATGGGTTTTACCTGGAATTTCTTATATCCCGGCTCTAACTGGGATAATCCGGCAACCTTGCGGTACATCCAGTCCCCTACAGAACCATATGCATAATGATTCAGCGAATTCATTCCGGATTCGTCAAAGGTTCCATCCGGTTTGATGGAATTCCAACGCTCCCAGATAGTTGTTGCTCCCATGTTTACTGCATAAAGCCATGATGGATAATCTTCTTTCATAAAGAGAGTCGCTGCCATCTCATGCTCTCCATTTTCAGAAAGTGTATGGCAGATATACGGTGTTCCCACAAATCCTGTAGCCAGATGATTTTTGTGATTTGCAATATTGGTGAGCAATGTATTTAAAATGCGTTTTCTGTCTTTTTCTCTTGCAAGATTAAAATACAGGGAAAGAATTGCACCTGTCTGTGTTTCACTTACAATGCGGCCTGTCTCTGTATAATATTCTCTCTGGAATGCATCCAAGGTTGTTTCGTACAAATCCCCATATTTTGCTGCTTCTTCGGCTTTTCCAAGCACCTCTGCTGTTTTTTTCACAAGCTCGGTTACATACAGATAGTATGCATTTGCAATCATATATTTATCTGTCGCGCCGGTTCTGTCTGCGCTCTCTTCTTTATCCAGGGCAAGCCAGTCACCATACTGGAACCCGGTCTGCCAGAGACCGTTCTCTCCACAGTTATTCTTAATATAGTCTACCCACTCATGCATACATTTCCAGTTCTCTTCCAGGATGCCTTTGTCGCCATAAATCTGATAAACTACCCACGGAACGATAACTGCTACATCACTCCATGCAGAAGAGCTGTACTGTCCCAAGATATCCGGCACAACATGGGGCACACCTTTCTCCAGGGAAGATTCTGCTGCCACATCACGCATCCATTTCGTGTAAAATAATGCAGTATTTCTGTTAAATGCTGCTGTCCAGGAAAATACCTGTGCATCTCCTGTCCAGCCAAGACGCTCATCACGCTGCGGGCAATCTGTGGGAATATCAAGGAAGTTATCTCGCTGACTCCATGTAATATTGCTCTGCAACTGATTTACTTTCTGATTAGAGCAATTAAAATTACCTGTCTTTTCCATATCAGAATGTGTCACACAGGCAGCAAACTGATCTGCCGTAAATTCTTCCAGTCCTTCCACACAGATATAACGGAAGCCGTGGAAAGTAAAATGTGGACGGAAAATCTGCTCTTCTCCGTTGCAGATAAAGGTATCAATTGATTTTGCCTGACGAAGTGTCTCCGGATAAAAGTTTCCGTCTTTGTCCAGAACTTCTGCATGACGAATTACGATCTTCTGACCTTTCTTGCTTTTCACATGCAGCTCCACAACACCTGTGATAATCTGCCCGAAATCAACCAGTCTCTCACCCTTTGGTGTTGTGATCAGTTCTTTTCCGGAAATTCTTTCAGTAATACGGACAGGCTCATTTTCCTGTGCAGTCAGAACTGTTTTGTCAAATTCTTTCACAAGAACTTTCCCCTCTGCAAACTCCGGCTCATCCGTGTCAATTGTCTCACCCATGTAAATTTCACTGTAACGGATTTCCCCTGTTTTTACAGACCATGTTTCATCGGTAACGATTACCTCTTTGCTTCCATCTTCATATTCCACATGAAGCTCCGCAAATGCTCCCACCTTTGTGCCATACTGATTTGGCTGACAATAGAAGCCCAGGATTCCCTTATACCAGCCGTTTCCAACTGTGATGGCAATTTTATTTTCCATAGCAAGCATTTCAGTCACATCATAAATCTGATACTGTAATCTGTTGTGATAGCTTGTCCAGCCTGGTGCCATACGATAGTCACCTACTATCTGTCCGTTCAATGTCACCTCATAAACACCATGTGCTGTTGCATACAGACGGGCTTTCTTTACCTTTTTATCAAGTACAAATGTCTTTCCAAATACCGGGCATGCTGTCTCCTCTTCCGGGAAATCGCTTGTGATCATCTGTGCTTGAAACTCTGTATTATCAAAAATTCCTGTCTCAAATGTACCTTCAACAGATTCTGTATTTCCATGATTGTCTGTAACAGATACCAGCACGGTGTACAGCGTTTCTGGAGCAAGTGCTTCACCTTCATAAGGAATCAGAACAGACTGGTCTGTTACTTTTTTCCCACTGTTCCATACAAGCTTTCCATTTTCATCTGTTACATGAATTTCATATGCAGTCTGTAAGGTATTCTTCTCCTGTGACTCCATTTTCCATGAAAATCTGGGTGCCTTAGCAGTAAGTCCCATTGGGTTTTCTCTGTATTCTGTTCTAAGATCGTATAATCTCATTTTATTTCCTCCATTCATGAATCCACAAAAGGACAGAACCATCTTGTAAGCCCCGTCCTTTTGTCTCAGTATTTATTTTGCTTCTTCTCTTTTCTGCAGCTCTGCCATGATCTCAGGATATCTCTTCTCAAGATCATTCTTCCTCAGACAGATAAACATGATCACGAAGATTGCAAGCGGAATATAGATTGAAAATGCAAAGATCGCCATATCAACGGAGCCAGGCTGAGTTGCCAGAGATGCCTTGTATCCTGCGGCTGCCAGCAGCCACCCGATCAGAGATGCCCCAATACCGGATCCAATCTTCATTCCAAAAGAGTTTGCACTATTTGTCATACCTACGATTCGTTTTCCGAATTTGTAATCATTATATTCCACGCAGTTATTTACCATTGCTCCAAACAGACACATCATAGGAATGTTTGCAAAGGTAGTTACAACTCCACCTGCAATACAGGTTGCAATGCTGTAGGGTGTGAATACTCTTACCACGCAGGCAGCAGCTCCCAGCACACAGGAAACCATGCATGTTTTTGTCATTCCAAGCTTGGATACCAAAGGTCCTGTGAGAATGAATCCCAGAAATGTAGGAATCAGGCCTACAGCTCCCAGAAGTGCTACAATATTATCATTTCCAAGAATGTATTTCGCATAGTATGTTCCACCGGATGTACTTAAGCTATAAGAAATATTTATCAAAAACTGAAGTACAAGCATAATAACCCAGTACTTATTCTTGAAAAGAATTTTGATGCCTTCCATAAACGGTACATCATCGTCTTCGCTTTTTTCTGTGATCTGTACGTTTTCTCTTGTTACTTTATAAAGAATAAATAATGAAAGAAGTGAAATCAGACCAAAGACCACTGCTACCTTGATCCATGCACTCTGTGTTCCACCAAGCATATTAGTAATAGGTATCAGAAGAATTGCAATTACCATTCCGGCAATATATCCGAATGCTGTACGGAAGATTCCCATTTTACCACGTTCTTCAAAACTTTCGGTACGGATAGCCATCAGGGCACCATAAGGAATTGCTACTGCGGTATATACGATTGCTGTGATAAGCACATTTGTGATCAGCACGTATGCAGCCTGTAAGCCACTTCCAATGTTCTTAGGTACGGTAAACAGTAAAATGATTGATACGAGTGCCGGAATCGCCATTCTTGAAAACCAGGGACGACATTTTCCTTTTGGAGATTTGCCTGCATCCATGATTTTTCCCATTGCAAGATCTGAAAGTGCATCAAAAATCTTTGCGATCAGAAGCATGGTTGCAACCATTCCTGCTGCAAGCCCCACTTTTTCCGTGTAAAAGTAAGTCAACTGTCCTACCAGACTGCTCATGATATTCAGTGGTAACTGTCCGAGACCATCACCGAGATAATCTGTAAGTCTCATTGTCTTCTGAATTCCCATGGAATCCAGACCAAGCTCTTTTTTTGTCTTTCCCATTTTTCTCTCCTTAAGCGTTTAAAGCATTCACCATCTGTTCCAGCATTTCTCTTGTAATTCCAGGTACAAAGCTAAGCAGCTGACGAAGGGGCATGCCTTCCATCATCGCAGCCATCATTTCCTGGTTTACAGCTCCTGATGTATCGTTTTCCTGTGCTTCTGCCATATCTTTTGCTGCATCATTCTGTGCCATTCCCTGCATGAAAGGTCCCATCACAGCCTGGGCTTTCGGATCGCGCATCAGCTCTCCAAGACAGGTATTTAATGAATAAATCTTTGGAATTTCTTTTGTGCAGTGTACGATGACTTCTTCTCCCAGGCACATCTGATCTGCATTTTCACCGATCATCACTTTATAAGTTCCTTCTTCAGCATACCAGTCATGAATCAGTGTATTCCAATATGCGAATGCTCGCTCATCCAGTGTAAATGTGACTGTCTTCTCTTCGCCTGCTTCTAAGGATATCTTTTCGAATCCTCTCAGTTCTCTGACTGGACGTACTACTTCTGTCTCCGGTGCTTCTACATAAAGCTGAACCACTGTTTTACCTGCACGATTTCCAGTATTCTTTACCTTGACACTTACCTCTAAAATATCTTTATCAGACATTTCTTTCTTATCAAGCTGCAGATCACTGTATTCAAAGGTTGTGTATGACAATCCAAAACCAAAGGGGAATGCAGTTTCCATTTTTCGGGAAGTGTAATAACGATATCCTACAAATACGCCTTCCTGGTAATCTGCGTTATCCAATCCTTTTCCATAAGTCAGATAGCACGGGGTATCTTCCAGACGGAGCGGAAATGTCTCTGCAAGGCGTCCACATGGATTCTTTTTACCTGCAAGAACCTCAGCCACGGCTCTTCCCACTGCTTCTCCGCCAAGATATGCTTCCAGGATACCTTCTACCTGATCTTTCCATGGCATAAGTACGGCTGAACCATTATGAAGTACGACTACCACATGCTTCTGTACTTCAAGAATCTTCTGTACAAGCTGGTTCTGGCAGCCGGGAAGATTCATGTGCTTTCTGTCATATCCTTCGGATTCGAAGTTGTCCGGAAGTCCCAGGAACAACACAGCCACATCAGCTTCTGCTGCTGCCTTTACAGCTTCCTTCTGAAGCTCTTCTACAACCTCATCCTTCTCATCCTGATAGCCTTCTGCGAAAGTTACGTTTGCAAGTTCTGGAATCTCTTTTGCAGCTTCCAGCGCAGATTCTACCTTCCAGCTGTTAATATGAGAGCTTCCACCACCCTGATATCTTGGAGCTTTCGCATATTTTCCGATAAAGGCGATTTTTTTATCTGCATCAAGCGGAAGAATCTGGTTCTCATTTTTCAGAAGCACCATACACTCAGCTGCAATATCAGCTGCTGCATTATGATCTTTTTCATATTCGAATACGGCTTTTGTATCACGTTTTTCTGTATAGCGGAAAATTACGTCCAAGATTCTTTCACATGCCAGGTCTACAACCTTCTCATCAAGCATTCCTTCCTGAACAGCTTTTACGATCAGTCTGTCATTTTCATAATCCCCCGGAGGCATCTCCAGGTCAAGTCCTGCTGACAATGCAGAAATCCGATTGTTCACTGCACCCCAGTCAGAAACCACATACCCATCAAATCCCCATTCATCTCTGAGGATTTCTGTCAGATATTCTCTGTTATCTCCAACAAATTTGCCATTGATGCGGTTATAGGAGCTCATAACAGTCCATGGCTTTGCTTTTTTTACAGCTCCTTCAAAGGATGCCAGATAAATTTCCCTTAATGTCCGTTCATCCATATCAGAGGAATTGGTCATACGGCGTTTTTCCTGATTGTTTGCCACAAAATGTTTAGCGCTTGTTCCCACATGTCTGCTCTGCACACCTTCGATCATTGCAGCAGCCATTTCTGTAGATACCAATGGATCTTCAGAATAATATTCGAAATTTCTTCCACATAATGGGGAACGTTTGATATTCATTGCCGGTCCAAGGATCGTGCTGACATTCAGAGCCTGACATTCCTGACCAAGGATTTCTCCCTGTCTGCGGATCAGATCACGGTCAAAGCTGGATGCAGTTGAACATCCGGCCGGGAAGCAGACTGCTTTCTCGCTCTCATTGATTCCAAGATGGTCTACTGCTTCTGCCTGTTTTCTGATTCCGTGAGGTCCGTCTGTCACCATGACCTGTGGAATTCCAAGACGCTCAATTCCTTTCAGATGCCAGAAGTCGGCTCCGGAGCACATTCCGGCTTTTTCTTCTAATGTCATCTGGAAGATCAGCTCCTGGATTTTTTCTTTCTTCATGTGATTACCTCCATTTTATTACAATGATGCATGGTTTTGTTACGTTCAGTCTCGTCTTTATTGTGATTTTATGATAACCAGAAATGGGAAAGCTTTATTTCACATTTGAACTATTTTTTACATATTTATACTTTTTTGAAGTGTTTTTTTATTGACTTCTATAAAAAAATTAATTACGATAGAGCATATAAAATGTTTGATAAGGGAGTTCGTTATGAGAGATTCCTATAATCTGATGGATTTTATTAAAATGTATTATCTGGATTCTAACATTCCAATGTATCTTTTTGAAGGGGAAACCTGTATCTTCTGTATGCCGGAACAGACAGACCTTACATATCCGCCAAAGAAATATATAGAAAGTCTTCTGGATTCGAAAAAAAGGATTTCCTACTGTACTACGAAATATGGCATCATTTTCTGTTCCCTGAAGGTGAATTATCCGGAAAATGGGAAGCTTATTTTCTGACCAGTGACCAATATTCCATACTCAGAATCTGATCTTTTGCAATTGTACAGGGATTATACCGTTCCCAATCATGAACGCGCAGACTTTAACAGCTTTCTCCATCAGATTCCCTGTGTCTCTATGAATTCCTTATTAAAAAAGTGTCTCTTTCTTAATTATTGTCTTCATGAAGAATCGCTGACTCTGGAACAGCTGACAGATTCTGAGTCAGAAACCTCTGTGCAAATATCCTTAAAAGATGCTTCCCTGCTCGAAGGAACTTACCAGACCAAGGAAAATGAACAGCACAATCAGACTTATGCCATTGAGGAACAGATTCTGAAGCTTGTGCGGACTGGTAACTACCAGGGCTTTAAAAATATTGAATTCAGTGACAGCAATTATCATCTGGGTGTTACCGGTTCTACTGTGCTTCGCCAGCTGAAGAATGACATCATCATCACAACAACCATCTGCACCAGGGCTGCAATAGAGGGAGGCCTTGATTATGACAGTGCCTATCAGCTTTCCGATTATTTTATCCAAGCTTCTGAAAGGCTGAATAACATTGAAGGACTGTATGATCTTCTGTCAAAGGTTGGTTATGCTTTTGCCCAAAAAGTAGCGGAATCGAAAACACCCGTCTCTACGGACGGGTGCATTCAAAAGGCTATTCGTTATATTCAGCAAAACACAAACCAGCGTCTCACGGTAGGTAATGTTGCTGCTTATGTAGGATTCAGTAAATCCTATTTTTCTTCTTATTTTAAAAAGACACTTGGTTTTTCTGTCAGCGCCTTTATATTGCGCTGTAAACTGGAGGAGGGTAAAGAATTATTGGAATATACAAACAAATCCATCAGTACCATCAGTACCTTTTTATGCTTTTCCAGTCAGAGTCATTTTCAGACTGCTTTTAAAAAGCAATTTGGAATGACTCCCAATGAGTACCGGCGCAAGCGGTAAGGCACACATCTGTCGCATAAAAAAGCTGAAACAGGTGTTTTCTCTGATGTATGCAAAACAAGTTAGATCTTCACATAAAGATAATTAAACACCAGCTTCCTCTGATATTCATAATACTTCGCCTTTTTCTTGATCATCTCCATTACGGCCCGGTCAACCTCGTCACCGCGGAGGTCAAAGGGATTGTAGGAATTGACATTGTCGCGGATCCGAAGTATACATTCTCCGTTGTTGTCCATTACTTTCACAGATACATAATATTTCTTATCGGTTTTGCCGATGCCGAATTTCATAATATTCAGAAGCAGTTCCTCCACGATCAGATGGATAAAGAAAGACTGCTTAAAATCAAGTTCCCATTCATCGCATAATCCATTCAGATTCTGGGACATTTTTTCCATACTGCCTTCCTCGATGGGATAATATTCCTCGAAGACCCGGTTGGTAAAGCTGTATTTTTCTTTTATGTAATCTTTTATTTTTCCGAATATCTGTATTGCCAAAACCAGCAGCAGGCAAACTCCCTCACTTATTACATACACAAGTGCAAGCCCTACGATTCCTTTCTTCTCAATCAGCAAAAATCCAGCCGCCAGCATGAGAACGAAGTTACGTAAAACAGATAACCCGGAAGCATACCTTGTTTTTCCTATTGTTTGCCAGAAAGATGTAGTTACCACATTCACTCCTGCCAGAGCAACGCTTAATGCGTAAATACGAAATGCAGCCGCTGCTGTTTCCAGTGCCTGACCATCATTCAGACCAAAGAAAATCAGTATGTTCTTTGCCCCGGCAGAAAAAAACAACGCAATAATAATTCCTGCGGCTGCAACGATCCGCAGTCCGTCATGATATACCGCCAGCATTCCTTTCCAGTCCTTCTCACCTCCTAAAATAGAGATAACCGTGGAAGCGGCAGCTCCGGCTCCGTCAAACATGGCGCCTGGAATGGTGCTCATGGTATAGATAACGCCAAATACTGCTACCGAAAAGGTACCGTCTTCTGAAGCGCCCTTTAACAGCATGGTATTAAACACCAACATAACCACCGCCTGAAAAATAAAAGCAGAACCTACGCCAAATCCATTTTCCACATATTCTTTGACTTCATTCCAGGTGGGAATGTGAAAATGAAAGCTTAAAAGTGCCTGCTTGTTCCAAAAATGAGTAAGCAACACCAGAGTTCCTACTGTTTCTGCAATACATAAAGACGCCGAAGCCCCGACAAGTCCCCAGTTCAGCACCTTCATAAAGAGCAGATCCAGGCTTAAATTTGTGACAATAACGCCAGCAGAAGAAATGGCAGCCAGCTTTGGCGCGCCGTCTGTCCGAACTGCAATAGAGAGAATATTATATAACACATAAATCGGGGCAAAGGCAAACACTACAGTCAGATACTGCAGGGCCTGTGGCAAAAGCTCCGGTGTGGCACCAAGCAGACTGCATAATGCGCTACGAAATACGAGAGATACTGCTGCGAAAAGCACACCTGTTATCAGGCCTGCACTTAATACAGAGCCGAAAACCCGATTTGCACCTTTCAGATCTGCTTCACCAAGTTTTTTCCCAATTAAGACGCCTGCACCGCCGCCTAAGGTGATTCCCATAAGTAAATAAAGCAGAAATACCGGTGTGGCAATGTTCGCCACAGCCAGGCCGGTACTGCCTATAAAATTTCCTACCAGAGTAGCATCCACAAGGGTGGATACGGTAACCCCAAGAGAAGAACATACTCCCCAGAATAAAAAGGTTCTGTATGCACTTTTTGCATAGTTTGTTTCCATATAATTCTCCTCCTGCCCATCATTTCCCAATAATAAAATTATATCGTTCCTTTCTGCTTAAAACAATACTATTTTTATATGAAAGTCAGCTGTTCCACGCCTATGGCGCTCCCACAGCTGCCGTCCAGGACTTTCATAGTAAGTAAAAAAACGAGCCGTCCTCTCCCCAAATGCAGATTTTCCGCATTCATGGTTCAGACGGCCCGTATAATTTTAGATTTCAGCTAATTTCAGCAGATCCGGAATCTTGGACTCCCAGCCAAGTGCCATGATATGAACACCCTGGCAGTATGGCTTGCACTCTTTGATAATACGTGCAGCGATCTCAACACCGGTAATTCCGGCTTTTGTCTTTTCTTTGTCAGCCTTCAGTTCCTCGATCATCTCATCCGGAACATGAATGCCGGCAACGTTGTTATTCATGAATTTCGCCATTCCAGCAGACTTCGGAATAATAATTCCAACCTGTACAGGTTTTCCGAACTGTTTTGCTTTTTCCATAAATTTGATAAATTTCTCCGGCTCGAATACAGCCTGTGTCTGGAAATAGTCAGCACCTGCTGCAACCTTTCTTTCCATCTTAGCAAGCTGTGCATCAACGGAATCACTGCATGGAGACACAACAGCACCCTTGGAGAATTTCGGAGGCTCTCCAACAAGCTGGTTTCCACCAAGATCCACACCAGATTCCAGAAGCTTCACTGTATGAAGAAGAGATACGGAATCAAGGTCGAATACCGGTTTTGCCTGAGGATGATCACCCATCTTAGTATGATCACCGGTAAGACAGAGAATATTGTCAATACCGAACATAGCAGCGCTGAGAAGATCAGACTCCAGAGCGATACGGTTTCTGTCACGGCATGCAAGCTGGAAAATCGGATTCATGCCTGCATCTTTGAGAACCTTACACATAGCAAGAGATCCAAGACGCATAACAGAAGACTGGTTATCTGTTACGTTAACTGCATGAACACCTGTAAGATATGTTTTGGCTTCTTCTACCAGCTCATCTACATGGATTCCCTTCGGCGGTCCTACTTCTGCTGAAACTGCAAATTCACCACGATCGAATAATTCTTTCATTTTCATATTATATTTGCTCCAATCATTAAAAATTTAGGATTAACCTTTTATTTCACATCATCATCTGTAGCAAAATTGTGGATCTGTGTCGGGCATTTCAGCACATCAAGGCGTCCAATTTCTTTCAGGCGTCTGTAAATACGCTCCCATCCACACTCCATTTCACTGTCAACTTCGCATTTTCCATTCTTGGAACCACCGCACTGGCCATTCACAAGGCTCTTGGAACATGCTGTGATCGGGCAGATTCCACCTGTCAGATTCAGATAACACTCACCGCACTGATCGCATTTATATTCTAATGGTGTCACTCCCTGGAAACCAGGTACCGGGTATGTATCACAGGCAGCGCAGACCATCTTATCTTCCAGATATTCAGAAATTGTCTGCACACCAACACCACAGGAAAATACAAGAACCAGATCTGCTTCCTGAATTTTACTCATATGTTTCTGAAGACGCAGCTCCATATTTTCCGGATTACAAATATAATCAGTAGTCATAATTCCTGTCACATTTCCTTCAGCGGAAAGCTCCTTCTGAAGTTCAACAGCTTCTTTTTCCGGAAAACGAACCTCTTTACATCCATGACAGTTAATAATGAAAACTTTCTTTCCGGCTGTCAGTGATGTGATTGCTTCTTTTGCTTTTAACTGGGTAATCAACATATCACTTCATCCCCCTTACTGCATTTTTTCCGGCTTTAATACTGTCGATGATCGGAATCTTGGAAGAACAGATATACTGACAGCATCTGCACTCAACACAATCCATAACGTTCATGTCTTTCATGCCCTGCCAGTTCTCGTCTTTGGCATATTTTACAAAGTACAGCGGAGACAGTTCCATCGGACAGACATCTACACAGCGTCCGCATTTGATACATGGCTGCTCTTTTGTCTCATCTGTATCAATAGCAATGATACCGTTGGAGCCTTTCATCATAGGTACATCCAGTGTATTCAGAGGGAATCCCATCATAGGTCCACCCATCTTCACAAGGACATCTTCATCTGTAAATCCGCCGCAATAGTCGATCAGTTCTCTTACGCTTGTACCAATTTTAATGATAAAGTTTCCAGGATTCTTGATCTTCTCACCTGTAACAGTAGCAACACGCTCGATCAGAGGCATTCCTGTCTGGATCGCATCTGAAATTGCTTTTACTGTACTGATATTATCTACTACAACACCAACATCTGCCGGAAGACCGCCGCTTGGAACGATTCTGCCCATAACACGCTTGATCAGAGTTTTCTCAGCGCCCTGTGGGTATTTGGTTCTGGCAACAAACACTTCCATATCTCCGATATTGGCAACCTTTTCCTGCATTAATTCAATGGCATCCGGCTTGTTATCCTCAATGACAATGATACCCTTCTGGGCACCGGTTGTCTTGAGAACTGCTCGCAGACCAAAAATAATATCATCTGCATACTCAAGAAGCACTCTGTGGTCTGCTGTTAAAAGCGGCTCACATTCGCAGCCATTGAGAAGAATGGTATCAACTGGTTTCGCCGGTTTCAGCTTAACACAGGTCGGGAAACCTGCACCACCCATACCAACGATTCCTGCTTCACGGATGATCTCAATGATTTCATCCGGAGTAAGCTTGTCAAGATCTCCATGTGGCTGTACGGATTCGTGCAGAGTATTTTTTCCATC
>CAKRRG010000055.1 GCA_934394545.1 uncultured Blautia sp. | reverse complement strand
TCTGACTGTTATCCCCCAGTATAAGGCAGGTTACCCACGCGTTACTCACCCGTCCGCCACTAGAAATAAATTAAATCTGCCGAAGCTTCAATAAAGTATTTCCCGTTCGACTTGCATGTGTTAAGCACGCCGCCAGCGTTCATCCTGAGCCAGGATCAAACTCTCTGTAAAAGTGTTTGATGTACTCAAGACAACCAACTAGCTTAGTTATCTCTCGTCATTACTGTTATAAAAAGTTCATTCTTTTGAATGATGATTCGTTAAGAATTTTCGAGAATCGTATGTGTTTCACTGTTTAGTTATCAAGGTTGTTTCGCTGTCATCTCTTTGCGACAGCCTGTTTACTTTATCATATCTTTCAGATCTTGTCAAGAACTTTTTTCAAAAGTTTTTCAGATCTTCAAGAAGCTGTATAAAGTTGTTTGTTTCTGTCGTTCTGTTCAAGCGACTTGATTACTTTACCATAAGTTCAGTCGATTGTCAACAGTTAATTTGAATTTTCTGAAAACTTATTTATTTTTCAGTATTTCAGAAGCAATTCCTTGCGACAGCTTGTTTACTATACCACCACCGCAAGGAGAAGTCAAGCACTTTTACAAAAAAGTTTATATTTTTTTGTGCTGTTTTTCTCTACAGTATTTTTATCTGCATTCTTGTTTATCTGCATTCTTGACTTTCCCATTCGTACATGATAGCGTCAATATAACATAACCCATACTTATTATAGAAGAAACCAATTTATTTTTACTCCGGAGGCCACCTATGTATCAACAACAATCTCCTGCTCTAAAAGAAAACAATCCACATGGAACCCAGGCTTTTCCCTGTGCATTTTATCAGACACAGATGTGTGGGAATAAATTCATGGTAAAGCACCATTGGCATAAAGAAGCCGAAATCCTTTATTTTCCAGACGGAAATTTTCAAATGGAAATAAATATGGAAACTTTTGATATCCATTCGGAATGCTTTTATTTCATCAATCCCGGAGAACTGCACAGCATCCGATCTGCTTCCAGAGAACCCATGCAGGAATATGCCGTTGTATTCCAACCGGAACTGCTTTGCTCACCTTTTTATGACACTGTACAGTCGCAGTTAATTCAGCCTTTGCAAAATGGACAACTGCATTTTCCAAGGTCAGTTTCAAAAGAGCATCCCGCTTTTTCTGCCCTGCGCACTATATTTTTTAATATTACAGATGCTTTCTCCCGGTGCAGCTTTCCTGAAATCCTAACCTGCGAAAATGAGCATTTCCATCTGACTTCTTTGCGTGCTTCCGGAACTGTATCAATAGAATTGGCTGACCAGCTTATAATCAAAGCCTCTCTTTTACAGTTTTTTGCCACTTTGGAGCAGCATCATCTGTTTTCCCAGACAGAAAGACCTGACGACCATCGGGTGGAAACCATTAAAGCTGCAATTACTTATATGAAAGAACATTATCAGGAAAAAATCTATATCCGCGATGTAGCCTCTTTCATTGGCCTAAACGAACAGTATTTTTGTCGTTTTTTCAAAAAGGCAATCGGCCTCTCCCCGATTGAGTTTTTAAATGAGTACCGGGTTCGGCAGGCAATGCGGTTATTAAAGGAAAGCACTGTTTCCGTAACAGATGTCTGTCTGGAATGCGGATATAATAATATGGGAAATTTTCTTCGGGAATTTCGAAGGTATGCAGGAACTACTCCTCTGCAGTACCGGAAAAGCAGCCAGAATTCCAAGCCATCCTCTTTCTAACATCATGTCAAAATATCGTATTTTTTCATCATATTAAAGGAAGTTTTTTTCTTTATGTGTATATATAATGTAGACAATACAATTTTTGCAGGAGGTTCTACATATGGATAGAAAATGGTGGCAGGATAAAGTTGCTTATCAGATTTACCCGAAAAGCTTTTATGACACAAACAATGACGGAATCGGCGATCTGCCTGGAATTATAGAGAAACTGGATTATCTGAAGGACCTTGGAGTGGATATCATCTGGCTTTCTCCTTGCTATCGCTCTCCGCTGGCAGACCAGGGATACGATATTTCTGATTATTATAATATTGATCCACGTTTTGGCACCATGGAGGATATGGATCATCTGATTGCCGAGGCGAAAAAACGTGACATGTATATTCTTATGGATCTTGTAGTCAATCACTGCTCTGACGAGCATGAATGGTTCAAAAAAGCCTGTGAGGATCCAGATGGAAAATATGGAAACTTCTTTTATTTAAGGGATAAAAAAGAGGGAGAGCTTCCTACCAACTGGCGTTCCTATTTCGGAGGCCCTGTATGGGAGGATCTGCCCGGCACCAATAAGCAGTACCTTCATGTTTTCCATAAGAAACAGCCGGATCTGAACTGGGAAAATCCAGAGCTTCGTGAGGAAGTATACAAAAATATTAACTGGTGGCTGGATAAGGGACTTGGTGGATTCCGCATTGATGCTATCATTAACATCAAAAAAGCCCTCCCCATGCATGATTATGAGCCTGACCGCGATGACGGGCTTTGCAGTATTCACAAAATGCTAGACGAAGCTACCGGAATCGGAGAATTTCTGGGGGAAATGCGTGACCGCACCTTCAAGCCTCACGATGCCTTTTCTGTAGGAGAAGTTTTTAATGCCAAAGATGAGGAGCTTCCGGATTTCATTGGAAATAATGGTTATTTTTCTTCTATGTTCGACTTTAACGAAACTATTTTCGGAGGTTCTGAGAAGGGCTGGTACGATTGCAAAGAAATCACACCTGATGATTACAAACGCTGCTGCTTCGAGACACAGGCTAAAATGGGAGATTTCGGATTTGTTTCCAATATTATTGAGAACCATGACGAGCCCCGTGGTGTCAGCCACTATATTCCTGAGGGAGATTGCTGTGACACAAGTAAGAAAATGCTGGCCGCATTGAATTTCATGCTTCGTGGACTTCCCTTTATTTATCAGGGACAGGAGCTTGGTATGGAAAATGTGCCATTCAAATCTATTGACGAGGTGGATGATATTTCAACTCTGGATGAGTATAAAGTTGCACTTGAAGCAGGACTTACCCCAGAAGCAGCTCTGAAGGCGGTTGCCCGCCGCAGCCGTGACAATGCACGTACCCCAATGCAGTGGACCGGTGGGGAAAATGCTGGATTTACAGCTGGTACTCCATGGCTTCGGGTAAATCCCAATTATACCGCTATTAATGTAGAAAAAGAGTCCTGTGATCCGGATTCTGTACTTAATTTCTATAAGAAGCTGATTGCACTTCGTAAAAATCCGGAATACAAAGAAACCGTTGTGTACGGTGCTCTGATTCCATTTATGGAAGACAGACATAATCTGATGGCTTACTATCGTAAGGGGGACAAAACCTTGCTGGTTGTTGGTAATTATCAGTGGGCGGAGCAGGAAATCACACTTCCATCAGAATGCCAAAAGATGCTGATCAATAATTATCCGGATCTGGTTTCTTCTGGTGACCAGATTACGCTGCACGGTTATCAGGTTTTAATTCTGGAATTATAATATAACTGTTCCTGGAGCGTGTATGAAAAAGGCTTTTTGCAATTCAGTATCTGCAAAAAGCCTTTTTCACGTATGCTCTTGTATAAAATATCAAAAATGGATCTCTTCCATTCTTTCTTTCGCCGCCACCCTTTTCGGATGCTCCAGCGGATAATTCCTCTCAAATCTTTCTAAGGCGATCTGGAGGTATTTTTTCTCTTCTTCCTCATTTCCCATCATACGGAATGCCCGTGACAGATTCCAGGCGGGTTCCGCAGTTGCAATTTCCCCCAGATTATTCTCCTTGGCCAGCTGGTAAGCCTCCTTCAGATAGATCACCGCATTCTCAGGATCTTTACCATCCAGGTAAGTAACTCCAATATTATTGTTCACAATGCAAAGCATACTACTTTCGTTGGAAGCATCTTTTTGCAGGGTATTTCTTACCAGGAAATGATTCTCAAGAGATTCCGCTCTTCTTCCTACCCGATTATATGCAACTCCCAGTTCCTCACAGGTAGCCAGATATCCCTGGTGCTTCATGCCCCAGTAAACCAGCGTGGTATCTTTACATTTCTCCATGTATTCCAATGCTTTTTCCTGATCCTGATCCAGCCAGGCAACCCAGGTATGCATCTGATAGATATAAATATCAAATGATGTTTTTCCAAGCTGTGTTCCCAGTATCTGCACGCAAGCTTCCAGGCATCTGGCAATGGCGTCTCTTTCTCCCAGCCCTCTGTGAAGCGCAGCCTTGCGGTAAAGCATTTCTCCCACACGGTCAGTGTGTCCGCTCTGTTTCGCCATCCATAGTCCATTCTCGATCCAGAAGATTCCCTCTGCAAATTCTGTAGTAAGCTCACAGAGATGTGCCCTGCCTAATGCGGCAGATATTTTAATGTCCACATCATCTGTTTTTTTCAGAATCCTGGAAATCATTTCTTGTGTATCTTTCAGCTTTCCATCTTCCAGAAGGCGCTCCATATAGGCAAAGAATGCATCTCGGAGCCATTCTTTTGGCAGGCTCTTTTTCTCAAACTGCTGATAGAAAATTTCATCATAGCTCTCTGCGATGGAATCAAACATAACGGAAATGTTTTTCGCCATAAACCAGGTCTCTTCTGAAACCTTCGGACAGCGCTTCAGCATATCCTCAATTACCGTAGAAGCTCTGTATGTTACGCCCTGGTACTTCACTGCACAGATTGCCAGCATAAGCAGCTTCTCACTGATCTGCCCTTTGATTCTGGTAACTGCACTCCAGATGATCTCCGCAATTTCTTCCATCCTGGAATCATCCTGAGGACCAGCCTGTCCTATGAAAAAACATTTCTGCGCTCTCTCCCAGAATGGGGCAAACTCATCTTCCTGGGGTGCCTGAATCAGGATACTTTCCGCAATTACAGGGTGCATGCGGTATCCCTCCTGCAGATCCTCCAGCCAGCCAAGCTGACAGAGTCTCTGAAGTTCTGTTTTTAACTCATCATTTTCCCGCACAAAGCCCTGAAAAAACATATTTGTAAAATTAGCATCTATTGTCCTGTATGGCAGAATTGCAAACATACGGATCAGGCGGCTTCCGGAGATTCCGAAATCGGACACCTGATACAATCTGCGGTACATATTCAAAAGACCGGTCTCTCCTGCTGTCTCTGACCAGTTATTTTCAATTTCTGTTTTCAGCTTTTTCAAAGTCCACATCTGTGAACCGGCTGCTTTTCCCAGCAAACGCAAGGTCAACGGATGGCGGAAGATTTCTTTTTCCAGAAAACGGCCCAGGTCTTCTCTTTCCTCTTTCGGAAGGACGCGCCCATAATTATCCCGGAAAATAAGGCTTAAAGCACTTTTCTCCGGTGCTCCCACAGCAAAGGAGGTAAAGCCCTCCAGCGGCTCCTGTCTGGAGGTCACAAAAATCGTACAGGGAAGTTCTTTCAGTTCTGCGATTTCCCGGTCAGCCTCTTCCGTGCGATTCATATTGTCCAGGAACAAAACTACTTTTTCCTTTTGGCCCGCTTTGTTTAATTTGTATATGCTTTCATGGAAACGCTGCTGTTCATCCTGGGATTTCAGATTCAGAAAACTTCTTGAAAAACTGGAAACCAGACTTTCTTCATACTGTACTACTGCGATCTGTTCTGCTGCACCTTCCCGTTCACACCAGCGGATCAGCTGCCTAAGCAGCTCTGTTTTCCCAATTCCACCAAGGCCGCAGACCAGATATTTCCCGCCCCGACGCAGCAATTCCTTCAAATCATACATTTCTTCCTCTCTTCCGAAGAAATGCTCCGATGGAAGGGGAGCTGTACATAATTCACTATTTCTCAAGGTAAGGTAAAGAGGACTGTTATTCCTCTTTGCACTGTGTACACGGTTCCATATTGCCTCAAGCTCCAGGTCACTGCGATTCCGCAGATTTTCCATGATTTTTCCGGACATTTCTTTCCCAGACATTGCATGGAGACTTAGCATAGTCAAAAACCAGGCCGCGATAAACGACTCCGATATTTTCTTTCTGTTCGCTTCTGCCTCGTCCATCCAGGAAAAGAATTTGTCTGCACATTCTTTTGACATCCAAGGATCTGTCTTGCCTGCCATATACAGAAAAGTCCTTATTTTCATCATAAATACAGTATGGTCGTATTCCTTTTCATTCAGAAATTTTTCAAAAAGATCAATCTGATTTCCAAAAGACTCCGGTCCCATTCCGTTCATGATTTCCTGCATATAGATCGTATATAAAGGAAATTTTTCTCTGCGGTTACAGAACTCAGAGTGATATCGGTTCTTACTTCCGCTGATTCTCCAGATCATGTGTCCATGCTCTGTATTTCTCCACTCATATAACAGATACTCATTCCAGAAACGCCCCAGAGTCAGTCCTTTTTTATGTTTTCCAATAAGGATTCCGGTGGAGTACACCGGATAATCTTTCACAGTGAGCAAACGATACAGATTCTTCAAAGATAGCTGTACATTTGTTGTGTCTTCCGTTCTCATTCTGCCTCTCTCCTGTTTCCGATAGTGTCAAAAAACTATCAACTAACGTTCATGTTTTATACTAGCATAACCATAATTTTTCAACAACCAAAAGAGAACAGTTTGCCGTTTTTGTGCACGAAATTATATTTTTTGTACACAAATTACACAACATTTCTTTCCTTTGCACAAAAATTCATTTCGTTCGACATTGGTTCTGAGCGGTCACTTTTTTTCTATTATTGACATTTTTTCTCACTGTCACTATAATGAAAAGGTCAACAGGGGAGCTTGTAAACAGGCTGAGAGGAAATTGTGAATTTCGACCCTTTACCTGATGCGGATAATGCCGCCGTAGGAAGTCATCATAGTTTTGATTTTTTTCGGAGACACCACATGCGGGTGTCTCCTTTTTTATATATGAAAGTCCTGTGCGGCAGCTATGAATAAGTCATGCTCGCATGACTTATTTATAGATATCGCACAGGCTAGAGCATATGAGTAAGTAGGGCGATAGCCCGGATTACGAATATGATCGGCAGTTGCGGGAGTGCCACAGGCACGGAGTAACTGACTTTCATATATAAAAATGTCTGCATTAGCAGACATTTCCTTTTGTGGAAGTCCTGTGCGGTAGCCAGGAATCCAGCATGCTTGCATGATGGACTCCTGGATATCGCACAGGCCAGACCATATAGCAGGCAGCAATGCAGCGTCCGGCTGGGGGCACCACTTTCGGACGCTATATAAAATTAATGCATAAATAACAACAGCGCCTGTCCGGTATTTTCCCAGACAGGACAAGAGAAAGGAAGAAAATTATGAGAACAGCATTAACAATCGCTGGAAGTGACTCCAGCGGAGGCGCCGGTATCCAGGCTGATATCAAGACAATGATCAGCAATGGAGTATATGCTATGAGTGCAATTACCGCACTTACCGCACAGAATACTACCGGTGTAACAGGTATTATGGAAGTAACGCCAGAATTTCTGGCAGATCAGATGGATAATATTTTTACAGATATTTATCCGGATGCAGTAAAAATTGGAATGGTATCTTCCAGTGCGCTGATTGAAACCATTGCCGAAAAACTTCGTCAGTATGAAGCAAAAAACATTGTGGTAGATCCGGTTATGGTTGCCACAAGCGGCGCCAAACTGATCAATGAGGTCGCCATTGAAGCTCTTAAAAGTCAGCTTCTTCCAATGGCCACAGTCCTGACACCGAATATTCCGGAGGCAGAGGTTCTTTCCGGAATGAAAATAGAAACTGCCGATGATATGATCAAGGCCGCTGCTGCCATTGGTGAGAAATATCACTGTGCAGTGCTTTGCAAGGGCGGTCATCAGTTAAACGATGCCAACGACCTTCTGTGGCGTAATGGCGAGCACAAATGGTTCCATGGAAAACGGATCGACAATCCAAACACTCACGGAACCGGCTGTACCTTATCCAGCGCTATTGCTTCTAATCTGGCAAAAGGCTTTGACCTGGATACTTCTGTAGAACGTGCGAAGAAATACATCTCCGGTGCACTGGCTGCTATGCTGGATCTGGGAAAAGGAAGCGGACCTATGAATCATGGATTTGCCATCTACAATGAGTTTACACAGACTGATAAGGAGGCGAAATAACATGACTGAAAAGCGTACTTCTATCTTTGAAAACGGCCTGATCTGGTTCGGCGCAGGTGTTTCTCTTGCAGAGATCCTCACCGGAACCTATTTCGCCTCACTTGGCTTTGGCAAAGGTCTTCTTGCCATTGTTATCGGACATATTATCGGCTGTACCATGCTTTTTCTCGCCGGAGTAATCGGCGGAAAAACACGCCGCAGCGCCATGGAAACTGTAAAAATGAGTTTTGGGGAAAAGGGTGGAATCTTCTTCTCCTTCCTGAACGTGCTTCAGCTGGTTGGCTGGACTGCTATTATGATCTATGATGGCGCTCTGGCTGCAAATGGTGTTCTGAATACTGGAAGCTGGGTATGGTGTCTGGTTATCGGCGCACTGATCGTTCTGTGGATTTTCATTGGCATCACCAACCTTGGCAAGATCAATACCATTGCCATGGCAGCACTTTTCATCCTTACGCTGGTTCTTTCCAAGCTGATTTTCTTCGACAAAGGAGCAGCACTTGCTATCGGGGAAGAAGCCATGTCCTTTGGTGCAGCAGTGGAACTTTCTGTTGCAATGCCACTGTCCTGGCTGCCGCTGATCAGCGACTATACCCGTGAGGCAAAAGAGCCTGTAAAAGCAACTGCTGTAAGTTCCATTGTTTATGGTCTTGTAAGCTGTTGGATGTATGTGATCGGTATGGGTGCAGCTATCTATACTGGTGAATCTGATATTGCCCAGATCATGGTAAAAGCCGGACTTGGAATTGCAGGTCTTCTGATCATTGTATTTTCCACTGTTACCACCACCTTCCTGGATGCTTACTCCGCCGGAATTTCATCCGAATCTGTATTTTCCAAAATAAATGGAAAATATGCCGCAATTGCCGTAACCATCATCGGAACAATTGCTGCAATTGTATATCCAATGGATAATATTACCGATTTCCTGTATCTCATTGGTTCTGTATTTGCACCGATGATTGCTATCCAGATTGCAGATTTCTTCCTTCTGAAAAGAGCAGACAGTCTGGACGAAGCGATTGATATAACAAATGCAGTGATCTGGGTAATTGGATTTATACTCTACCGAATTTTAATGAGAATTGATATTCCGGTGGGAAATACACTGCCGGATATGGTAATCACCATACTGATCTGTATGGTGGCTCGAAGTATTTTTAAGAATAAAAAATAGACTTGTATTTTCTTTTTGGATATGCTATGATTCGGATATGCGAAGAGGCAGACATAGAGTTTGTCTCTTCGCTTTTTTTCGTTACAAATGAATCAAAGCCAGATTCTGTACATCACACAGTCAATCGTTTCTAATAATCGTACAAAAGGAAGGTCCTTATTATGGATATCCATGTTTTGATTGCCCAGATGATTCAGTTGTTTCTCATTATTTTCTGCGGATATAGCTTATTTAAGCTGGGTATTCTTACCCCGGAGGTGGATTCCCATTTAACAAAGCTGGTGGTAAATGTAACCATGCCCCTCATCATCCTGAACTCCGTTCTTACAAGAACAGAGGCCGATGATTCCGGCCGGGTTATTACCGTTTTCATAGCATCCCTGATTATTTATCTTCTGCTTCCTCTGGTCAGCTTCATTGTAGTGAAGCTTTTTCACCTTTCCCAGAACCAGCAGGGTGTATACGCTTTTATGAACACTTATTCTAACGTTGGATTTATGGGGTTTCCCATGATTACAGCTTTATATGGAGAGCAGGCCCTGCTTTATGCAGCAGTACTGAATATTCTTTTTAACCTAAGTGCCTATTCCATTGGAGTGTGGATGATGCACTATGGTTCCGGGGAAAAAAGCGGACTAAGTCTGAAAGCCATTCTGAATCCTGGTATGATTGGTTCCATCCTGGCCTTACTTTTGTACTTTTTCCCTGTTCAGATACCGGCACCTGTAACCGGTGCAATCGGAAGTATCGGTGGCCTTACCTCTCCACTTGCTATGCTGCTGATTGGAGCAAATCTGGCTGGAATGCCTTTCAAAGAAATGTTTAACGACTGGAAAATTTATATTTTTACGGCACTGAAGCAGTTGCTGGTGCCTATTCTGATCTGGCCGCTCCTTTGCCTGACCATATCAGATGTTTATATTCGCGGAATTATCTTTGTTCTTTTGAGTATGCCGGTTGGCAATACCGTAGTTCTATTTGCCACCCAATATAAAAAAGATCAGGTTCTGGCAACAAAAGGTGTCTTTATCACTACCCTGCTTTCACTGATCACAATTCCACTGGTATTTACAATTTTAGATATTGCATAAAAGAGGGATGCCTTTTGATTTTTGGCATCCCTCTTTATATAACTGTTTATGCTTCCGTTTCTTCCAGCGTTACTTCCACAACGGTATCCCTTTCATCAGGAAGGGGATAACAGTCACAGGTAACCGGATTCAGGAAGAAGAACTGGTTCTGGGCATATTCCTTTAAATTCCAGTAATCGGTCAGCTTCACCTCAGAGTTGTCACTGACACGGCGCAGCTTTTTGATCTTGCCATGGATTCCGGTAAGCGGGATTGCGCCTGCCTGAGCTTCCATTACGTGAGCATAAATTTTATTTCCATTACGGGTATAACGTCCCCATTCCGGTTTCTCAATTCCGGCATAACCACAGCCGTAGATGCTTCTGGAATTCTCATCCATCCACTCTCCTACTTCTTCCAGAATTTTTACAGACTCTTTCGGAATACGGCCTTTTCCATCCGGACCTACATTCAGGAGAAGATTTCCACCCTTACTTACGCACTCAACCAGCATACGGATAACCATCTGTGCTGATTTGTAATGATGGTCACTGGAGCAGTAGCCCCAGTTATTATTCAATGTGATACATGCTTCCCACGGCACCGGATCTCCCAGCACATTGCGGATTCCAGCCGGTGGGATCATCTGCTCCGGTGATGCGAAATCGCCGGAATATTCTGTTGGTTCTGCAGTAAGGATAGAACCGGAATCCTCAGCGCTTCCTTCCAGACGATTATCAATAATCAGCCACGGCTGAATAGAACGAACCATGGAAATAAGCTCCTGGGCTTTCCATTTCTCACACTTCATATCCCCATAGGAGAAATCGAACCACATTAAATCCAGTTTTCCATAATTTGTCAAAAGCTCTTTAATCTGACCAAACATGAATTCCAGATAACGGTCAAAATTACGGTTTTCATTAGAGCATTCCGGATGATTACGCATTGGATGATGCATATCCCCATAATGAGGAAAATCCGGATGACGCCAGTCAATGATGGAGAAATACAGACCAACCTTAATTCCTTCCTCACGGAATGCCTCCAGAAATTCTTTTACAAGATCTCTGTGACATGCAGCATTCATGGAATTATAATCTGTAAGCTTTGTGTCATACAGACAGAACCCGTCGTGATGCTTTGCAGTAAGTACCGCATATTTCATGCCTGCTTTTTTCGCCAGGCGAGCCCATTCCCTTGGGTTATAATTCTCTGCTGAAAATTCTTCTGTAAGATAACAGTAATCCTCATGAGGAATCTGCTCTACGCTTCTCACCCATTCTCCACGGGATGGGATTGCATAAAGCCCCCAGTGAATGAACATGCCGAAACGGGCATCCTGATACCATTCGGTACGTTTTGTTCTTTCTTCGATCACTTTATTCATAGGTTTTGTTCTCCTTTTTAGAGAAATCTTCAGTTATATCAACCCTTTACAGCACCGATCATAACACCCTTTACCAGGTGCTTCTGTACAAACGGATATAACAGCATAACAGGCAGACAAGCTACAACGATTGTAGAATACTTCAGAAGCTCAGACATACCCTGAAGCTTCGCCAGGTTGGAGGCATCTCCGATCTGGGTCATATCTACCTGGTTCTGGATCAGAATCTGCTTCATGATAATTGTCAGAGGCTGCAGAGTATCTTTTCTGAGGTAAAGCATAGCATCAAAGTAGTTATTCCACTTGGCAACACCATAATACAGAGTCATAACTGCCATAATTGGTTTACACAGGGGAACGATTACACTCAGGAAATATCTCCATGGGGTACATCCGTCAATCTGCGCTGCTTCATACATTTCATCCGGAATACTATTTACAATATAGGTACGACAGATAATCATGTTATAGGTAGACATGGCAGTAGGAATGATCATTGCCCAACGTGTATCTGTAAGTCCCAAATTATTTACCAGAATATAGTTCGGCACAAGACCGCCACTGAAATACATGGTAAAAATAAAGAAAAATGCAAAGAAGTTTCTTGCTTTAAATTCTTTTCTGGAAAGCGGGTATGCGCAGAGCATGGTCATGATCAGGTTCACTGCTGTTCCCACAAACAAATAAAAGAAGGAGTTCAAGAATCCAATCAGGATCTTTTTGTTTTTAAATACTGCTTCGTAACCTTTTAAGGTCGGACGGACCGGAAAAATATAAACCTGTCCGCTGATAACAGCCTGAGGATCAGAAAAGGATGCAGCTACAATATAAAGAACCGGATAAAGCACAATGATAAGAATCAATGTAAGTACCGTGTAGTTAACAATATCAAAGATTTTATCCTCAGGACGCATATTTCTGAATTTAACTTTCTTTTCCATAATACATCCCCCTTACCACAAGCTTGTCTCGGTTACCTTCTTACAAATCTTGTTAACAGCAACAAGCATTGCGAAGGAAACTAAGGACTGGAACAAACCGGCAGCCGTTGAAAATCCAAAGTTGGAGTTTACAACACCGATCTTATATACATAAGTTGAAATAACCTCTGAAACGCTGCTGTTCATAGAGTTCTGCATCAGGTATACTTTATCAAATCCAATGCTTACCACGTTTGCACAGTTGAAGATCAGCATGGTGATAACAGTTGGAAGAATTGCCGGAATATCCACATGGATGATTCTCTGCATTCTGGTAGCGCCATCTACAATTGCTGCTTCCTGAAGCTCAGGGCTTACACCGGACAGTGCCGCAATAAATATGATAGAAGAATAGCCCGCTGTCTGCCACAGGTTACTCCATACATACAAATGCCGGAACATGGTGGCTTTTCCAAAGAAGTTAATGGGCTTCAATCCGATTTTTGTCAAAAGGATATTGATAATACCTGTACGAAGATCCATCATCTGCATCATCATACCAACCAGAACAACGGCTGAGATAAAGTATGGTGCATAGGTTACCATCTGGATCAATTTACGGTATTTCACATGACGCATTTCATTTAATCCGATTGCCAGAAGAATCGGAAGAGGGAAGTTTACAAGCAATGTGTAAACACCCAGAATAAGCGTATTCTTAATAACCGTAACACTTGATGTGGAAGTCAGGAACTGTATAAACCACTTCATTCCTACCCAGTCACTTCCAATTATACCCTTCTTGGGACTGTAATCTTTAAATGCAAGAATAATGCCTCCCATTGGGATATATGCAAAAATAAATGCATAAATAACCGGTATTGCTATGATCAGCCAAAACTGCCAGTTATTGGATTTGATCTTATTTCCCGGAGCTGGGCTGTATTTTTTACTCTTTTTGCCCATATTCTTTCCTCCTGTTCTTGACTGCACAGTTTGCTTTCGCAAAAGGCGCTTTTATGTGAGAAAAGGGCCGCTGCACTTAAGCAGCAGCCCCTTTCAAATAAATCCATGTTTTTCCAAACCTTTTTTATTTATTCTGCTTCACCAGTACTACGTGCGTAAGCGGAATCGTACATTGCAAGAAGATCTGCAAGACCTGCTTTTTCAACAGAATCTACGTAGCTATCCCAGTCTCCGTCAATATCCAGAGCACCTGTGATAAATCCAACTGTAGACTCTTCAATGATCTTCTCGATTTCAACAGCAACTACAGATACGTTGCTTGACTCATCATCTGTGATTTTCAGCTCATCATACAGTTCAATATTGCTTGTTCCTGCATATGGCGCATAAAGATCTGCACTTGCATCATAGAGAAGCTTCTCAAGGCCTTCGGATTTTGTAACATCAACATCCGGATCAACCGCTGCACCTAAACGATAAGCAGCCGGAGCTACACGGATACCGATATCCTGCCAGTCATGATTCTGTGTCTCAGATGTATAGAGGTTAAGAATCTCATAAGTTGCAGGCTCACCATTTAAGCCAACTTTACCTTCTGGATTAAGAACCCAGTCAGTTCCCTCTTCAGCACCAAACTGAGAACAAAGGTCACCGGTTTCACTGTAGAAGAAGTCTACCCAGCGAAGGGCTGCTTCCGGATTCTCACATTTATCTGTGATTGCGAATGCACCGCTGCTTACACCTGGGTTCGGAGACTGGTATGCAATTCTTGTTCCGTCTGGTCCTTCGATTGGAGCCATGCATACATAGTCTTTATAGAAGTCAGGATTTGTAGCTGCGTCAATACCATCTGATACAGTACCAAGTGTGAAGAACAGTACCGGCTCGTCTGGCTGGTTGATCAAAGTCTTCATCTGCTCAGCTGTCTGGGTGAAATCACCATCATAAATAGCGCCCATATCATAAAGGCTCTTCATAAATTTCAGGCCTTCTTTATATTCCTCTGTTGTACCAACACAGATTGCTTTACCGGTTTCTTTATCTCTTGCTACTGTATCTCTTACAGCAAGAGTAGAGGATTTACCTGGCATTAAAGTAAATGCATCCAGAAGCCAGTCCTGCATACGGCTAAACCATCCCTGTGCAGCACCTGCTACTGCGATACCGGTTGGTTTGTACTCCATGAATTTCTCACAAACGTCATAGAATTCCTGTGTAGTTGTTGGAATCTCAACGCCCATCTCATCCAGGTAACGTTTGTTAACCCACATTTTTCTTCCATACTGGCAATGATAGCAAACATTGATATTTGCAAGAGAGTAAATCTTACCATCTGCCTCACGTGTCATATCAAGTCCATACTCTTCCATTGTCTTCAGATAGTTAGGAACGTTCTCTTCTGTCAGATAATCATCAAGCGGAATGATCATTCCTTCTTTTACACCATATTTTGCAAGGTTAGGTGATACACCTAAGATCACATCCGGATAATCGCCGGACTGAAGCATCATGTTCAGTTTGTCTTCCCAGTCATCACGTCCACCAGTCATAAAGTTCATGTTGATGCCGGTCAGCTCTTCCATGTATTTGGTGAAATCGTTTGTCTGAATGTCCTCTACGTTCGGCATGGTCATTGTGAACACATCCATGTCAAGAGTTCCATCCTTCACTACCGGATAGGTTCCACCTGGATTCAGCTCCACGTCGTCCGCAAATACAGTTGTTGCACTCATCCCCATGATCATGGATGCAGCAAGTGCCAGAGACAATACTTTCTTCTTCATTGTTTACAGCCTCCTTCTTTTTTTCCTTTTTCTTTTCACTGTTAGCATTGATGACTGTGCATCAATAACTTGCTTTCTTTATACCATATTCTGTGTAAAAACGCACCAAACACATTTACATTCGGCCATACCTTTTACACACTCTGTACATATTTACCAGTTGTATCGCACTCTGATTAGTAATATTCAACAATCAAACAGAGGTGGATTGACATTTTTTAAAATCACTGGGTGATACGCCAAATGCCCGTTTGAAAGCACGACGAAAAGAATAATCACTGCTGTATCCTACCTGCTCCGCAATATCTTTTACGGCCGCTCCTTTTTTCAGAAGCTCGCATGCACTGGCAAGCCTTCTCTGTTCCAGATAACTGCTGAAGGACATTCCAAAGCATACTTTAAAATCATTATAAATTCTTCTCTCCGGTTCTCCCAGCCACTCTGCCAGTACGGAAAGATTCAACGTCGGATCTCCATAATTCTCTTCAATATAATCCGTTACCTTTTGCTTATCTATGCAGACCGGACTTTCTTCCCGCTCCTTTGCTGCTTCTTCCCAAAATGCACCGACCTTTCGCATCATGGCAAAAATTTCATCCGCAGTGTCTGCCCTGGAAGCTGCAGCAGACAATTCACGGCTTCTTGGACTTTCATTTTCTGAAGGAATGCTTCTAAACAGGCAACCTCTTAAAATTTCTACCGTGTGGCGATATCTATAGGAATCAATTCCCTGATATAAATAAAGTTCCTTGATCTGTGCGATGATTTCTTCAATCTGCTGTACATTGCCACTTTTCAAAAGACTGATCAGCTTCATCTCCATATCAATAGAGAAAAACATTGGCTGTTCAATAATTTTTTCATTTGGCATATCTTCCGGCAATAAAGGTACATACATTCCCTGATATCTGGCATACTCGCATACTCTGGAAGCAATATCATACTGTCCCGGAATGTCTGCAATTTCTTCTGCAGCACCGCTGATTCCCATGTAGCCCTTTATATTCAGTCTGCTGTGAAGTTCAAAATTCAGTTTGTTCAGGTCATTTTTTAATTTCTCTCTGTCAATGTCCTTTTTCTCATGGAGAAGAAGAACACAGGATAGTTCACTGATCCGATAAATCCAGATGTTCCAGGGAAGTGTATCACCAATCATCTTATTAACCGTTTCCAGAAGGGCATCCCGATTCATGGTCATATCAGATTCTGTCTGAAACGGATCCTCCAGTTCGATGATCACAACACCGTAACAGTTATCGTCTAATGAAAACTGAACTGCTGCTGCATTTTCCAGAATTTCTTCTTCTGATTTATAGTTTCCATATAAAAGCTTTCGCAAAACAACCTGCTTTAACATCTGGTCCTGTCTTTCCACAGTATTATGAAGATGATCCACCTGCGTCAAAAATGTTCCGAAATTTTTCCAGAATCCAATACCAACCACCTGTGTTTTGTTTATACGTTCCTGAAGATCACAGCATTCTTCCACTATCCCTTTTCTTCTGTACCAGTATCCCAGGCAGATCAGAACACCAATAAGAATAGCTGTTACACACAGTGCAACACTTATGTACCTTATAATTCCAATTCTCTGGTAAAGCACCTGATTAGGAATTGCAGCTGCCAGCTTCCAGCCGTTATATCCACAATTCACCTGGAAATAAGAAAGGTTATCCCCATCCTTTGTGTTTTTCAGTGTGTTAAAATTCTGGTCTATCAAAAAATTCTCCCGGAAACTGTTTTCGTAAATCTTACAGCTTTCCAGAATATTATCCTCCTGATCCAGAAGCGCAACCATTCCGGCATTTCCTCCAAGCACCGGCTGCATCATCTTCACGATTTTACCCCAGTCAAGCTCTACTATAATGGCACATTCCTGCTCCTGGATTCCAGGATAGACCATCTGGCAGGGCAAAAGCAGACTGCCGTCTCCTGGTTTTTCCTCATAATAAAATAAAGTCTGGTTTTTATCCTGTTTATCATAAAATTCCTGAAAACGCTCATAGCTGTAAAGAGGAAATCCATCCAGAGTTGCCGCCCCACGGTCATTCTTTGGCAATACCTGAGGGATTCTGATAACATACTCACTGTCTGCAATAAGAATATACACATTTTTTATGACCTGATTCATCAGGCTGTAATTTGGATAATTACTTGCAATGGTATATTGCTCATAAAATTGCTGTGAAGCTTTCTTTCCTTTTATCCTGGAAAGATAGTTTACCAGACGTTTCTCCCTGCTTACATAATATCCAACATTTTGAGCCATTTTGATTTCCTGGTTAAAGGAACTGTTAACCTGAGAAAGAGTGCTGGTGATCCGCTCCTTCTGATTGTCCACCATGGCATTTCTCGCCATATTATAGGTAACCACAGTAGACAAGGACGGTGCCAGAAGGATCATAAGATAACAGAACAGCAAATTCCAGGAAACCCTTTTTTTACTTTTATTCATACATTTGTTTTCCTTGTCAGTCAATT
>CAKRRG010000054.1 GCA_934394545.1 uncultured Blautia sp. | reverse complement strand
CCCCGGAAGAAGCAAACCGGCTGGGCGTAGAATTTGCAAAGCGTTTTACTAAAGGCAATCATGCCTTTGTGGTCTGTTTATAGGTATTCTGATTTTTTATGTTGAAAATTAACATGGATTGTGATAAAATAATAACTAAATAAGTAGGATATATTTTTAATAAATCAAAGCTAAAATAACGGATTTGGATATTCCTATTTCGCCTTAACGTCCTTTAATAACAAGACGTGGTGAACCGTATTTTAGGTGTATTATATCCTTGAAGCGAAATGTTTATGCAAAAACTTATAAGATAAGGAGGTAAAAGGAATGGAGTATAAAAAACCTACTATTATTAGCGCTGAAAAGGTAAATGCTGCGAAATGTGGTGATGGTCCTTGTGGAAGACCTTGTTCTTCAAAAGCTTAACAAGCAATATATGCAAAGAATTTCTGGACGCAGAGTTTTACTGCGTCCTTTTTTGTATATGCTTGAAACTAATGTTTAGTGAAGAGGTAATAAGCCAATGTATATAAAAATACGTGATGATGTATTGTTTAGGCAATATGATGAATATGGATATATAACGGATAATTCAGAATTTGGGTATAGAATGCTCAATGATAATCGTCCAATACGTGGTGAAAAATTTGTATCACAGAGTGGTGCTGTTATGTTGAGCGTTTTGGAAAAATATCCAAAACATATTGATGATATTGTTGATGAGCTATCTAAGATTTTTATTGGGGTTGATAACGAGACGTTAAAAGCAGATACGATAGATTTTTTTCAATATTTTTTGGATGAAGGATATTTAAGTGTGGGAGAAACACCAGAAGAGTGCCAGGATAAAAAATTTTCGGAAGAAAATAATAATTATGGTATGGAACAATCTATGTCTAAAATCAGTACTGATGATTGTGTAAAAAATATATTTAAAGTCAATGAATTTCTTAGAAGTATTCATATTGAAGTCGCGAATGCCTGTAATGAACGCTGTGTTCATTGTTATATCCCGCATGAATATAAAAATAGTGTTATAGACGGTGATCTTTTTTATAAAATCATTGAAATTGGAAGAAAGATGAACATTATTCATGTGACATTATCTGGAGGGGAGCCATTACTACATAAAGATATAATAGGATTCCTTGAAAAATGTAGAAAAATGGATTTGTCGGTAAATGTACTTTCTAATTTAACTGTCTTAAATGATGAAATAATTGCAGAAATGAAAAAAAATCCGCTTCTTTCTGTCCAGACCTCTATTTATTCTATGGATGCAGAAGTACATGATTCTATTACTAAGTTAAGTGGAAGTCTTGATAAAACAATTAGTGGATTAGAGAAACTTTCAGCTGAAGGTATACCGTTGCAGATTTCTTGTCCTGTAATGAAACAAAATCGAGAAAGTTTTGTAGATGTAATTAAGTGGGGAAGGAAACATAAAATTGCGGTAGCTGTTGAGCCAGTAATTTTTGCGTCATATGACCATACGGGAAGAAACTTATCTAATAGGCTTTCGTTGGAAGAAATAGAAAGAACTATTGATTTAGAACTTGGTGAAGGATATGCTGAGCAATTACGTGAAATTGCTAAGGAAAAAGAGAACTTTACAGAGACCGATCCAATATGTTCGATTTGTCGTTATAGTTTTTGTGTCTCTGTATTCGGAGATGTTTATTCTTGTGTTGGCTGGCAGACTAATGTGTTGGGAAATTTAGAAAGCCAGTCACTTCAGGATATTTGGGAAAATTCTAAAAAAATTAAGTATTTACGTCAAATAAAGCGCAAAGAGTTTCCTAAATGTGTAAGTTGTGCGGATCGAGGTTATTGTACTGTTTGCATGATGAGTAATTCGAATGAAAATCAAGATGGAGATGCTTTTAAAATTCAAAATTTCCATTGTTCTGTTGCCAAAATTATCCATACAAAAGTAGATGCGTATTATGGTGAAGAATAATTTTACAACAAGATATAAAAATAATTCATTGAGATTTTGATTCGGGAAGGGAGTGTGTAATTATTTTGGAAAAAATTGTGATAAAGGATGCTCATGAAAATAATTTAAAACATTTGGATTTAGAAATACCATTCAATGCATTCACATGCGTAACGGGATGTTCTGGTTGTGGAAAATCTTCATTGGTATTCGATACAATATATGCAGAAAGTCAAAGAGGATTTCTTGAAGGAATGACTGGCAACATCTACAATCAGAAATTGATGAATAAGCCTAAAGTGAGGATGATAGAGAATCTTCGACCAGCATTAAATATTTCGCAGAATTATTATAATGTAAATCCAAGATCTACGATTGGAACTATTACAGAGATTTCATATTATTTGCGTGCATTATTTTCATTGATTAATAGTGAATCTAGTAATGAAGTTCCAGAAAATATATTCTCTTTCAATAATCCAAAATCCTTTTGTCCAAATTGTAGTGGACTTGGAGTGGAATTGATAGTATCAGAGGATTTACTAGTTCCGGATGTTGAAAAAACTCTTAGAGAGGGCGCAATACTTTATTTTAAAGGTCCTGCCGAAGGTAAAGAACAGAAATCTCTTGAGGCATTGTGCGATTACTATGGTATTGATATCAATAAGAAATTTTCACAATTAACAAAAGATGAAGTCTATAATTTATTATACACAGAAGAAGTGTTACGAGTGAAAATTTCATACAAGGAAGGTAAACGGAGAAAACAGCATTTAGTATCTCTTCAAGGCGTTATTCCGCTGTTAAAAGATCAAATTGCGAGTGTAGATCCTTCTTCGCAATCAGCAGCATATTCAAAATATACAACAACGATAGCATGCCATGTTTGTAATGGTGCAAAATTAGGAAAACAAGCATTAGCGTATACTGTGAATGGATTAAACTATAATGAAGTTGAAAGTTTGGAATTAACTGCGTTACATTCTTGGATTAATAATTTAAATGATGAAAAAATTGCATTAAATAAGCAGGATTTAGTAACTCAATTATGTGATAGTATTATTAAAAAGTTGGACGCACTGATTGAATTAAATGTCGGATACTTGAGCCTGAACAGGACAGTTCCTTCGCTTTCTGGAGGTGAAAGACAGCGAGTCAGAATTGCAACACAGCTCACTTGCTCCTTAAAGGGACTAATATATATTTTGGATGAACCTTGCAAAGGACTTCATCACCGTGACATTACTAGAATCATAGGTGCAACCCAAAAACTTGTTCAACGTGGAAATTCGGTTATTGCAATTGAGCATAACAAACAATATATTGCTTCTGCTGATTATAAAATTGAATTAGGACCAGAAGGTGGACCAAATGGTGGATACTTAATGTGTGAGGGAGAAAATCAAAACACATTACCAATGCTGATTGATTTTAAAAAATCACTAAATTTTAAAGAATATTTTGAAGTTAATAATATTTGTTTTCGCAATATCGTTAAGCAAGATGCAAGATTTCCGATAGGTGGTATTACGTGTATTACAGGCGTTTCTGGATCTGGAAAATCTACTTTAACGACAGCAGTTGCAGAGAGTCTTGAAAAAAGTACCGCAAAAAAATATGGAGATGTAAAAGGTGGAAGTTCGATAAAAAGAATTATTCAAGTAAACCAAGCACCTATTGGAAGAACACCCCGATCAACTGTGGTTTCTTATTTGGAAGTGTTTGATGAGATAAGAAATTTGTTTTCTAAGACAAGCACAGCCAAAAAACTTAAATTATCACCTTCTATGTTTAGTATGAATGTTAAAGGTGGAAGATGTGAGTGTTGCCAGGGAACTGGACTTAAGAAAATTGATCTTAATTATCTTCCAAGTTCATATATTACTTGTCCAGAATGCCATGGTAAAAGATTTAATGATGATATATTGTCAGTAACGTATGCTGACAAAACAATCCTAGATGTACTCGATACTCCTGTATCAGATATTATTGAAATTTTTAAGAATACGAAAAAGGTGTATTCCGTATTAAATAGTATGGTTGAGTTAGGACTTGGGTATCTGACATTAGGACAAATGTCTATGAATCTGTCTGGTGGAGAGGCTCAGCGTATAAAATTAGCAAAAGCCTTGGGGGTGTCTTCTCGAGGGCAAAATCTTTACATTCTTGATGAGCCTACATCAGGATTGAATGAAATTGATATTGAAAAATTTATAAAAGTGCTTTTTTCATTACAAAACAAAGGTGAGACAATTTTGATTATTGAGCATAATATTGAATTTATTGCAAAAGTCGCTGATCATGTTATTGATTTCGGTATATATGGTGGAAAGGCAGGCGGAAAAATTGTTGCACAAGGGAAAACTAAAGATGTTTTTTCAAAGAAGGAATCTTCATTGTATAATTTGGAAAAATAACATTTAGGAATATATAAGGCACAAATAATAGGGAGGTTGGTATCGTGTTGGAAAAAGAACTAATTAAACAATGCTCCATTATTTTGACGCGAGACTGTAACTTGCGTTGCAATTTCTGTTTCGCAAAAGATGCAGGCTATTGCAGAAGTGATATGGTGAGCTTTGATAATCTGAAGAAGATAGTTGATTTTTGTTGTGATGCAAAAGTGAAATATATATTTTTTACTGGAGGGGAACCTCTCTTGTATCCACATCTATTGGATATACTGTTATATATAAAAGAACAGGAAATCCCTATTATAACTGCTGTTGCATCAAATGGAACAATGCTTAGAGATTTACAGTTTTGCAAAAAGTTAATCGAGCGTGGCTTAAGTTATATAGATGTTTCAATGAAAGGACATGATTCAAAAGAATGGATAGAAACAACTGGATGTGACGGTTATTTACAGCAACAGGAAGCAATTAGAAATCTTTCATCTTTACAAATAGAGTTTACATGTTCTATGGTTGTGACGCCGGAAAGTGTTCTGCTTCTTTGTGATTCAGTTGAGAATGCTTTAAAAAATGGAGCTAGACAGTTTTCATTTACATTTCTTATAGATAATGGGAGGAATTTTGATAAAAATAAAACCTATTTAGAAAATCATAATCCATTAGAATTAATTGATGTATTTATATCTCAAATGGATCGATTAAATAGCATTACAGATGATTGGTGGATTGAATATAGTTTTCCAATGTGTGTATATTCAGAGAAACAATTATCTGCGTTAGAGGGTAGAATGGCATCACCATGCCAGATTCATAAGAAAAATGCAGTTACATTTGATACTAATTTGAACCTGCTTCCATGCGATATGTATTTTAATAATAAAATTGGAAAATTAGGTGAAGATTTTGTTACTGCTAAAGATTTTGAAAGGTTAAAAAGTATGAAATCGTATAAAGACGTAATTGATAAGATAAGTCGCTTGCCTTCAGATGAATGTAGAGCATGTAAATATTTAGAAAAATGCTATGGTGGGTGTCCGGTGCTTTGGAAAAATTATTCTTTCGAAGACTTAAAAATGTTTAAAGAACAATATCGTTAGTGTGTTAAAAAAATTCGTCTATTGAAAAGAGAAGGGGATTTTAGAAATAAAAACGGATGGGCAAGGGCGTCTGCCTCCTAAAAGATGTCCAAGAAAGCAAGGAGATAAGCCACCATTCTTGGAGAAAGTACTACAATAGCAAAAAAGTAGTTTATTCAAATTGACGAAAATGCTAAGCGTAAGTGGTAATATATATAGGAGAGAGGCCTGCGTAAGCAAAGTAAAAGTAGACGGGACAGCCTACTTCCTGATTGGAGGCAAATAATAGCCATAGAAGATTGAGCGGTGTATTCAGATCAGCTGTCCATAGTAAACGCAGTTCAGCAAACGATAATTTCAATCGAATACAGAAAATTATTAAAACCTCGGAAGTCTTTGATTTTCCGGGGTTTTTCTTATGTCTGAAATTTTTTTTAGAGGTACTTGACAAATCAAAGTGAACAGCGTATACTTTCAAAATGAACGGTGTTCATAAAGGATAAGAATCTATACGTAAGATATCAGGAGGTGAAATTGTGAATCATCTTGCTACTTCAAAGGAGGATATATTGGCTGCCAGCCGGGAACTGATCAGAGAAAATGGATGGAATGCTGTAAGTATACGGGCAGTTGCTTCCAGGTGCTCTGTTTCAGCAGGTACGATTTATAATTATTATGAATCCAAGTCCGCTTTGCTGGGAGACACAATCGAGAGCGTTTGGCGGGAAATCTTTTTTCACCCTGAGGAAGAACAAGTCTTTCATGATGCTGCAAGTTGTATTTCCTGGATTTTTGAACGGTTGGAATATGGCAATAAGCAATTTCCAGGCTTTTTCTCGTTGCATTCCCTAGGCTTTATGCGGAATGAAAAAAACGATGGAAAAAAGAGAATGCTGCAGACCTGGGAACATATCCTTAATGGTTTATGCGAAGTGCTGAAGAACGATCCCAAAATCCGTTCCGATGTATTTGACCAGGAATTTACAGAGAAACAGTTTGCAGATATTCTGTTTTCCCTGATTTTAGTGGCAATGGTCCGCCAGGATTATGATCCGTCCTCTGTATTGATGCTTATAAAGAAAACAATATATTAAAGCGTGTTTGAAAAATCAATCTCTTTTTGAAACACTTTCTAAGATTCTCCCACATTTTATGTGGGAAAATTTAAAAAGCAAAATGAACAGCGTTCATGTAACGGAAAATAAAAAACAGAGTAAAAAATAAAATAAGAAAGGAAATGTTATTATGCAGGCAATTGTAGAAACTTTATTTGATGCAGTATATCTGATTTCAGTAATCACGATTGGTGTTTTCATGATTCGAAAAAGCAAAGGAAATCGCCAGTTCACTATGTTTGGAATTATGGCAGTTCTTTTAGGCAGTGGCGATGCGTTCCATCTGGTTCCACGTGCACTGGCCCTTTGTACGACCGGTCTTGAGAATTACACGGTACCCCTTGGTTTAGGTAAATGGATCACTTCTATTACTATGACAATTTTCTATGTTGTGCTTTATCATGTTTGGCGTGAACGTTACCAGGTCAAGGGACACAAGGAAACTACAGCAGTTGTCTATATTCTTGCAGGATTGAGAATAATTCTGTGTATGATGCCGCAGAATAAGTGGCTTCGTGCAGATGCTCCGCTTTCCTGGGGAATTTATCGAAACATTCCGTTTGCGTTGCTGGGATTACTTATCATTGTTCTGTTTTATCAAAGTGCAAAAAAAAGCGCAGATCAATCTTTCCGTTGGATGTGGCTGACAATCGTGCTGAGCTTCGCATTCTATATTCCGGTTGTGCTTTGGGCTGATGTTGTTCCCATGATCGGTATGCTGATGATTCCGAAAACCTGTGCTTATGTATGGACAGTAGTGATTGGTTACAAGGCTATGAAAAAAGAAGTTGCTTAAGATGACAGCAAGCCACCCGCTGAGTTTGTTCAGAGGGTGGCTTGAAATTGTTATCAGGATTTTATTTCAAAAAAACATGGATCAGCTTTTCATAAATTTTTCTGTAAGGCTGATATCTCATAGGCAGATCAATCCAGGTCTTTTTATCTACAATGCTCTTATAATGAGTAAATGTCTCGAATCCCTTTTCACCGTGGTAACTGCCCATGCCGCTTTCACCAAAGCCGCCGAAAGGCATTTCGCTGGTAGCAAGGTGGATAACCACATCATTCATACATCCTCCACCAAAGCCACATTTGGAAGTAACTTCTTCACACACAGCTTTGCTTTGGGAAAAAATGTAGAGAGCAAGGGGATGCGCCATGGAGTTCACCTTCTGGATCACTTCTTCAATGGAATCAAAAGTGAGTACCGGAAGTACCGGACCAAAAATTTCTTCCTGCATGATGGCATCCTCAAAGGTTACATCTGCCATTACAGTAGGTTCGATCTGCAAAGTTTCAGGACGGACAGTGCCGCCACAGATAACCTTGGCAGGATCGATTAAATTTTGGATACGGTTAAAATGCTTTTCATTAATGATTTTTCCATAATTTTTATTATCAAGAGGCACTTTTCCAAATTGCTTTTGAATCTGCTTCTGAATCTGCTTCAAAAGTTCATCCTTTACGTCTTTGTGGCAGTAGATATAATCAGGAGCCACACAAGTCTGACCGCAATTCAGATATTTTCCAAATACAATACGTCTGGCTGCAAGCTTGATATCTGCAGATTTGTCTACGATGCAGGGGCTTTTCCCTCCAAGCTCCAGAGTAACCGGAGTGAGATGTTCGCTGGCGTGACGCATTACTTCCTTACCAACAGCCTGGCTGCCGGTGAAAAAGATATAGTCAAAATGCTCCTGAAGAAGACAGGCATTTTCCTGCCGTCCTCCCATGACAATGGCTACATACTCTTCCGGAAAGCATTCGCGGATGATTTCACAGATAATATTACCGGTGGCAGGAGAGTAGGCACTGGGCTTTACAACGGCAGTATTTCCGGCGGCAATTGCATCTACCAACGGATCGAAGGTGAGGAGGAACGGATAGTTCCATGGACTCATGAGCAAAGTGACGCCGTATGGAGAAGGCTTCCGGTAGCTTCTGGAATGAAACTGGGCAAGTGGCGTATGTACTGTTTTTTCTTCGGAAAGAGAACGAATGTGCTTCAGCATGTAGGTGATCTCACTGAGAACAAGGCCGGATTCACACATGTAGCTCTCGAAGCTGCTTTTTCCAAGGTCTGCCTTCAGGGCAGCATTAATCTGTTCCTGGTGAGCCTGAATGGAGGCTTGCAGCTTTTTCAGGGCATTGATACGAAAATCAATGCTCAGGGTTGCACCTGTATAAAAATATTTCCGCTGTTTGCGGATGATTTCCTGAATTGCTTCCTGTGTCATGGAAAAATCCTTTCTGATTTTGATTTATTGTACGGAGGTTTCTTCTGCCGGTATTAGCATATAGTAAAATTTTTCCAGCTCATGGGCATCCATCAATATCGGAACTGGATAAAGAGGATTTGCCTCTTTGTCCGCATAATGGGACAACTTGGGAATGTCTTCTTCTCTGATCTGGGGGATGGTATCGCCGATTCCAAAACGTGTCTTCATATCCTTGATTTCCTGAATAAAACGCAGTGCTGCTTCTTCTACAGGTGTTTCACAGGTGGCAATACCTGCGGCAACAGAAAGCGCAGCCAGCTTTTTATAAATGGTTTTTCCATAGGACTCAAGAACATGGGGAAGCAGTATGGCATTGGCAAGTCCATGAGGAACGTTATACTGTCCTCCCAGGGAATGGGCTACAGCGTGAACATAGCCTACGTAGGATTTTGTAAAAGCACAGCCTGCGAAATAGGAGGCCCGAAGCATGTTTTGGCGGGCTTCTTTATTAGTGCCGTCCGTGTAGGCTGTATCCAGATTGTTGAAAATCAGCTGTACAGCGTCCAGGGCATTCTTTCTGGTACCTGGTGTGGTGGAATTTCCAATGTATGCTTCCACTGCATGTGTGAGCGCATCCATACCGGTTGTAGCAGTGATAAATGGAGGAAGGCTTAGAGTGACCTTCGGATCCAGAACTGCGTAACGCGGAATCAGAGGAAAATCATTGATGGCGTATTTATATCTGGTTTCTGAGTCAACAATGACAGCGGCTAAAGTGGTTTCGCTTCCTGTTCCGGCTGTAGTGGGAACTGCGAGGAGCAGGGGAAGCCGCTTATGCACCTTCAGGATTCCCTTCATCTTTGCAAGAGACTGGTGTGGCTTGGCCACTCTGGCACCTACCGCTTTGGCACAATCCATACTGGAACCGCCACCGAAGCCGATGATGGCGTTACAGTTATTTTGGTGATAAAGCTCAAGAGCTTCTGCCACATTTTCTGTAGTAGGATTTGCCACTGTTTTGTCATAAAGGATATAAGAAATACGGCTGTCTGTCAATGCCTTTTCCAGGCGCTGTGTCAGACCCAGCTTGTGGATTCCGGCATCTGTGATGATCAATACGTTTTCGCATTTTTTCTTTTTTAGTACATCAGGAACAGCCTTCAGGCTTCCGATAATTTCTGGATTTCGGTAAGGAAGAAATGGAAGAGCAAATTTAAAAACGTTCTGAAAAATCCTGCAGTATATTTTTTTTATGGGTTTCATATCAGTTTCTCACTTTCTGGTGGATCGTTATATCTGTATCGTGTTTCATAAAAAGCATTATATCATGCTATCAAATATTGTAAAGATAAAATAATTTTACAATCAAAATAAAAGTATTGCATATTCGTTCCACATAAAATAGGTGGATGTGCAGGTAAATTTCAGACGCAGTGTCTCGACTGATAACGGAGGTTGTGCTATACTTAAAAAGTGATGATTTTCCAATGAGGAGGCGTTTGCGTGAGTGAACAGTCAGAGAAAATAAAGAAAAACATTTGTATGGGGCTTCTGGCTCATGTAGATGCAGGAAAAACTACATTGTCAGAAGCACTTTTATATTTAAGCGGAAAAATCCGTAAGCCGGGAAGAGTGGATCACAAAGATGCATATCTGGATACCTCTCCGCTGGAAAGAGAGCGTGGGATCACTATTTTTTCCAAACAGGCTGTGCTGGAGTTCCCACAGACAAGGGTTACGCTTCTGGATACACCGGGACATGTGGATTTCTCGGCAGAGATGGAGCGTACGCTGCAGGTCCTTGATTATGCAGTACTTTTGATCAATGGAGCGGATGGCGTGCAGGGGCATACTGTGACCTTATGGAAACTGCTGGAGCGGTATAAGGTTCCGGTTTTTATTTTTGTGAATAAAATGGACCAGGATGGAACCAATCAGGAGGCACTTCTTGCTGAGCTGAAAAAGAGATTAAATGAGAACTGCATAAAATTTTTTTTCTCAGAAGAATTTTGGGAGAGTCTTGCAATGTGCGAGGAAGATCTTCTGGAAAAATATCTGGAGACAGGGGAAGTGTCAGAAAAAGAAATTATGGATCTGATCGCTGAAAGGAAGGTTTTTCCCTGTTATTTCGGTTCTGCGCTGAAAATGCAGGGCGTGGAAGAATTGATCCTTGGGCTGGACACGTATACAAGATGCCCCGTCTATCCGGAGGCTTTTGGTGCAAAGGTTTATAAGATTGCCAGAGATGATCAGGGAAACCGTCTTTCCTATATGAAAATAACAGGGGGAACCCTGAAGGTAAAAGAGCTTCTTACCACTAGCCGGGGAAATGTGGCAGCAGGAGACGAAATCTGGGAAGAAAAAGCAGATCAGATCCGGATCTATTCCGGTGCAAAGTTTGAATTGGCCAAAGAGGCACCAGCAGGAACTGTGTGCGCGGTGACTGGACTTGTCCATACTTTTCCGGGACAGGGACTTGGGGTGACGGAGAATTCCAATATGCCCGTGCTGGAGCCAGTCTTAAACTATCAGATTATTTTGCCGGATGGCTGTGATGTGCATCAGATGTTAAAGAAGCTGAAGGAACTGGAAGAGGAAGATCCTCAGCTACACATTTTATGGGATGAACAGCTGGGAGAAATTCACGCTATGCTTATGGGAGATGTACAGATCGAGATTCTGAAACGGCTGATCTGGGAGCGTTTTCATGTGGCTGTGGATTTCGGAGCCGGAAATATTGTATATAAGGAAACAATTGCTGCACCGGTGGAAGGTGTGGGACATTTTGAGCCACTGCGCCATTATGCGGAGGTTCATCTCCTTCTGGAACCAGGAGAGCCTGGAAGCGGTCTTCAGTTTTTTACAGCTTGCAGTGAGGATGTGCTGGACCGGAACTGGCAGAGGCTGATCCTTACCCATCTTGAGGAAAAGGAACACAGAGGTGTGCTGACCGGATCGCCGGTTACGGATATGCAGATCACATTGCTGACCGGTCGTGCCCATCTGAAGCACACAGAGGGCGGTGATTTCCGTCAGGCTACCTACAGGGCAGTTCGCCAGGGATTGAAAAAAGCACAGAATGTTCTGCTTGAGCCCTATTATGAATTCCGGCTGGAAGTGCCGGTTGACTGTGTTGGCCGCGCTATGACAGATATTCAGAAAATGCAGGGCACTATGCTGCCGCCGGAAAATGAGGATATGACTGCGATTCTTAAGGGCAAGGCTCCTGTTTCGGCTATGCGTGATTACCAGAAGGATGTGATTTCCTATACAAGAGGAATGGGAAGACTGTTCTGCAGCCTGAAGGGCTATGAACCTTGCAAAAATCAGGAGGAAATCGTGGAGCAGCTTGGATACGATTCCGAAAGGGATCTGGAGAATCCGACAGGCTCTGTATTCTGTGCCCATGGAGCAGGATTTGTGGTTCCCTGGTACGAAGTGGAAGATTATATGCACCTGGATTCGGGGATTGCAGAAGAGCTTACGGAGAATTCCGAAGGGGAAGACAGTTGGGGCAGTGAAGGGGAAGACAGTACAGAATCAAAGGGAAAGTTTTCCGGCTATCAGCCGCCGAAATCTGCTTACCAGGGCAGTTACGAGGACGATAAAGAGCTTCAGGAGATTTTCGAGCGCACCTTTGGTCCGGTAAAACGAGACCGGGTGTCCTCTTATAAAAAGGTGGTAAGCGCTCCATCTTATTCCGAAAGAACTGTTTCCGGGAAACGTGACCAGGAAGAGTACCTTCTTGTGGATGGCTATAATATTATTTTTGCATGGCCGGAACTGAAGGAACTGGCAGATGGGGATGTCCGTGCTGCGCAGACAAAATTGATGGACATTCTCAGCAATTACCAGGGATATAAGAAATGTACACTGATTCTGGTTTTTGATGCATATAAAGTGGAAGGCCATCAGGAAGAAGTCCTTACCTATCACAATATTCATGTGGTTTACACAAAGGAAGCAGAAACTGCTGACCAGTATATAGAGAAAACCGTTCACAAAATCGGCAGACAGCATCAGGTAACAGTGGCAACCTCTGATGGTCTGGAACAGATCATCATTATGGGACAAGGCGCCAGCCGTATTTCTGCAAAGGGACTGAAAGAGGAGATTGAAGAGACAAGAAAGCAGCTTCGTCAGGAATGGCATCAGCACCGTCAGTCCAGCCGCACCTATCTTTTTGACCACGCAGATGCAGAAACGGCCAGACTGATGGAAGAGGTCCGTCTTGGAAAGAAGAAATTATAAAAGAGGAGATGTATGGTAATGAGAGAGAAGCTTACCAAGAAAGATGTGGAAAAAATTGAGCAGGAAATTGAGCATCGCAAGCTTGTTATCCGTAAGGAAGCCATTGAGGCAGTGAAGGAAGCCAGAGCGCAGGGAGATTTAAGCGAAAATTTTGAATATTATGCAGCAAAGCGGCACAAAAATCAGAATGAAAGCCGTATCCGTTATCTGGAGAACATGCTGAAAACAGCTACTATCGTTTCCGACAATTCCAGAAACGATGAAGTGGGAATGGATGATATTGTGGAAGTTTATTTCGAAGAAGATGACGAGCTTGAGAAATACAAACTTGTTACCTCTATACGAGGAAATTCCATGGAGAACCGGATCAGCATTGATTCCCCTATTGGTATGGCACTGAAGGGGCACAAGGTCGGTGACCGGGTAGAAGTAAAGGTAAATGACAATTACAGTTATTTCTTGGAAATCCGTTCCATTGACAAGACCCATTCCGAAGAGGAAGAAATCCGAGGCTTTTAGAAAAAGTTCTGTATGGAAATTTTACATTTCAAAATATCAATTTTACATTTTACTTTACATAACCTGTCAATGGACTTGCTGTATTTGTTAAAAAACCACCAATTGTAAAGTATTTTACATAGATTTAACATTCCTCTCACAAGAGATTTTACATAGTCCCCCTATATTGGATACAGAAACAAAAGAACTTAACAAACAAAGAAAAGGATAAAAAGGAGAGGAAAGGTAATGGATTTTTTTAGCATTCTGACACTGGTCGGAGGCCTGGCAATGTTTCTGTATGGAATGCAGGTTATGGGGGACGGTCTGGAGAAACTGTCCGGCGGCAAGCTGGAGAAGATTCTGGAGAATCTTTCATCAAATCGTGTAAAAGCAGTTCTGGTTGGCGCTGCAGTTACTGCAATCATTCAGTCGTCATCCGCAACTACGGTTATGGTAGTAGGCTTTGTAAACTCTGGAATTATGCATTTGTCACAGGCAGTTGGTTTTATTATGGGTGCCAATATCGGTACTACAGTTACCGCCTGGATTCTTAGTCTGGCAGGAATTGAAAGCTCCAATTTCTTTGTAAGACTTTTAAATCCAAGCTCATTTTCCCCGATTCTGGCTCTTGTGGGTGTGATTTTTATTGTTTTTCTTCACAATGAAAAGAAGAAAGACATTGGAAACATTATGGTTGGCTTTGCAGTTCTGATGTTTGGAATGAATACCATGAGTGGCGCTGTTAAGCCTCTGGCTGAAGTACCGGAATTTACAAATATCCTGCTGAAATTTTCCAATCCGGTTTTAGGTGTGCTGGCTGGTGCACTGCTTACTGCTGTTATCCAGTCTTCCTCAGCTTCTGTTGGTATTCTGCAGGCGCTTTGTGTAACCGGTGCAGTCCGTTATGGAGCTGCGCTTCCGATCATTATGGGACAGAATATTGGAACCTGTATCACAGCAATGCTTTCTTCTATCGGTGCAACAAAGAATGCAAAAAGAGCTGCAATTGTTCATCTGTATTTTAACATTGTCGGAACTGTTGCATTTATGATAGTATTCTATTTGCTGAATGGATTTTTACATTTTTCATTTATTAATGAAGTAGCCGGACCTGCTGGAATTGCAGTTATCCACAGTGCATTTAATGTAATTGCAACAGTGGTACTTCTTCCTTTTGGTAATCTGCTTGTAAAAATGGCATGTGCAACGGTACGCGATACAAAAGAAGAGAAAGCAATTTCCGCAGAAGATCAGGAGTTTATGATCCTGGAATCCCGTTTCCTCAGCAATCCTGGTATTGCAATCGAGCAGAGTAAAACTGCTGCGAAAAAAATGGCAGAGCAGTCCCAGAATGCACTGAAGCTTTCTTTTGGATTGCTGGATCATTACGATGAGGAAACCGCTATTCGTGTGGAAAAAATTGAGGCGAAGGTTGACCGTTACGAGGATGAGCTTGGAACCTATCTGATCAAATTAAATCAGAAGGATCTTTCTCTGGAGGACAGTCACAGCCTGTCTATTATGCTTCATTGTATCGGTGATTTTGAACGTATTTCCGATCATGCACTTAGCATTATGAAATCTGCAAAGGAGATGGCAGAGAAAAATGCCGGCTTCTCTGAGCGGGCAGAGAAAGAACTTCACATTATGGAAAAAGCAGTGTCTGATATTGTGGATAAAGCATACCGGGTATTTGCTGACCAGAATATGAGCCTGGCAGAAGAAATCGAACCCTTAGAGGAGGTTATCGACGAGCTTAGCAAGGAACTGAAACGGCGTCACATAAATCGTCTGCGGGCAGGAGAGTGTACCATTGAGATGGGATTTATTCTTTCAGATGTTACTACCTGTCTGGAGCGTATTGCAGATCACTGTTCCAATATCGGTGTCTGTGTTACTCAGGTTCGTGAGGATCTTTATGATACCCACAGTCATCTTGATTCTGTGAAAAATGCACCGGACGAACATTTCCACCACGAACTGGAGGTTGCACGTGTGAATTATATGCTCCCATAACAGCCTTTTTTGTCTGATTTTTACTGAAAAAAATGATTTTAACCGAATCAAGCAAGTTCCCTGCTGGGGTTGCGAAAAGCAATAAGCAGTGGGTGGGGACTTGCTTAGCAAGATGTGGGAGGAGCGACTGGAAATGATTTTTTGTGTTGAAGATGATAACAATATTCGGGATCTTTTAGTATATACACTGGAAACTACCGGGTTTCATGCCAGAGGCTTGACAGATTCCCAGGATCTGTGGCGGGCACTGGCCCAGGAAGAGCCGGAACTGATCCTTCTGGATATTATGCTTCCGGGGGAGGACGGATATTCGATTCTGGAGAAGCTGAAGAAATCCTCCGGAACCAGAGAGATTCCCATAATCATGGTAACAGCCAAGGAGGCGGAATTTGATAAAGTGCGTGCTCTGGAAGCCGGGGCAGACGATTACATTACCAAGCCTTTTGGCATGATGGAATTTATTGCAAGGGTAAAGGCGGTGCTTCGTCGCAGCAGCCGCCACGGAGATGACAGGGAGCTTCGCTGTGAGGAACTGAGCATTTTTCCGGGACGTCATCAGGTTTACTGTGGCGATCAGCAGATAGAGCTGACCAGAAAGGAATTTGAACTGCTTCTTTATCTGATGGAAAACCGAGGTATCGTTATGACCCGTGACCAGATACTGTGTCATATATGGGGCTATGATTTTGACGGAGAAACCAGAACTGTGGATGTGCATGTGCGGACACTCAGGCAGAAGCTGGGAGAAACCGGCAGACTAGTGGAAACTGTCCGTGGTGTAGGATACAGAATGGCAGATAAAGGAGGCAGCCAGGGATGAAAAAGAAAATCCTAAGCCACACTGGTTTTATGATTGTTCTTACAGCAATTCTTACCTTCGTAGCAGCCAGCTTTTTAATGTACGAAAAGTTTGACGATGTTATGAAGCGGACAGTCAGAGATGAAACGGAATATGTAAAAGCAGGAATGGAGAAAGCCGGAGAAGACTATTTAAGCAAGAGTGTGGGCGATAATACAGGAACGCGAATTACGTTGACGGATGAGAATGGAAAGGTTCTCTATGACAGTGAGGCAGATGCTTCTAAGCTTCCTAATCACAGCAATCGTCCTGAGTTTATCCAGGCTATGGAAGAAGGCCATGGGGAAGTAGTACGTTATTCAGAAACCCTTGCACAGCAGACCTTTTATTATGCAGTGAAGCTGGAGGATGGGAAAATCCTTCGTCTGGCAAAAACCACAGACAGTGTTTTTCATACATTAATGAGCAGTCTTATCTGGCTTGGACTTTTGATGATCGTAATCATCCTGATAGAAATCATTCTGGTACAGAGACAGACCAAAAAACTGATCAAACCTATAAACAACCTGGATCTGGAGCATCCTCTTGACAATGTGTGTTATGAGGAACTGAAGCCTCTTCTTACCCGGGTAGACCAGCAGAATCTGCAGATCGCATGTCAGCTTGAGGAACTGAAAAAGACAGAGGCTGTGCGAAGAGAGTTTTCTGCAAATGTTTCCCATGAGCTGAAAACTCCGTTGATGTCAATTTCCGGTTATGCAGAGCTGATGATGAATGGAATGGTGCGTCCGGAAAATATTGCAGATTTTTCAGGGAGAATTTACAAAGAAGCCAATCGTCTTGGAAATCTGGTGGCAGATATTATCCAGTTGTCCCGGTTGGATGAACAGCAGGATGAAGTGGTTTCCATGGAAAGTGTGGAATTGAATGAGCTTGCAGAGGATGTGGTAAACAATCTCCAGGATCAGGCCCAGAAGAAGAATATTTCCCTGAGATATTATGGTCATCCGGTTACCATTCAGGGAGTGCGTCATGTGCTTTATGAAATGCTGTACAATATAGCGGACAATGCAGTTCGTTATACAAATCCGGGTGGACATATTTATATTTACGTAGGAAAAAACAGAGAGGGAAAAGCTTATTACCGTGTGGAGGATGATGGAATCGGAATACCGAAATCTGAACAGAAAAGAATATTCGAAAGATTTTACCGTGTTGACAAAAGTCATTCACGTCAGACCGGAGGTACCGGTCTTGGATTGTCCATTGTAAAACATGGGGCAACCTTGCATCATGCCCAGATTCACGTGGACAGTGATCTTGGAAAAGGTACAAAAATGGAGCTGCGTTTCTAAGCAGCTCCATTTTTGTATAAACATAAATTACAGCTCACTCAGTGCATCCTCATCTGCTACGATAATTGCATTGGGATGGAACTGAAGGATGGAAGCCGGGCACTGTGGAGTAACCGGTCCCTTGATTGCGGCTGCAAGAGCTTTGGCTTTGTTCTTGCCATTGGCTACAAGAAGAACAGTCTTCGCACTCATGATGTTGCCGGTTCCCATGGAATAAGCCTTACGCGGAACTTCGTCTTCGCTTGCAAAGAATCTCTTATTTGCCTGGATGGTAGCCTCTGTAAGGTCTACGCAGTGTGTGCCATTCTCAAAGTGGTCATCTGGCTCATTGAAACCGATGTGACCATTCGGTCCGATTCCAAGAAGCTGCAGATCTACAGTTCCGATATTCTGAAGCAGCGTATTGTATGCTTCACAGCATGCCTTCGCATCAAGATTGGTACCATCCGGAACATGGGTATTCTCAATGTTGATATTGACTCTGCTGAACAGGTTCTTGTTCATGAAATAACGATAGCTCTGGTCATTAGATCCGTCCAGTCCCACATATTCGTCCAGGTTAACGGACTTAACATGGGAAAAATCAAGGATTCCTTCTTCATACATAGCAGTCAGCTGATCGTAGGTACCCACTGGGGAAGAACCGGTAGCAAGTCCCAGGATACAATCCGGTTTGGATAAGATAACTCCTGCGATAATGGTAGCTGCAGTACGGCTCAGCTCTTCATAATTCTTAACTTTAATTACTTTCATTTTACCTCTCCTTCT
>CAKRRG010000053.1 GCA_934394545.1 uncultured Blautia sp. | reverse complement strand
CGACTTTAAAGAGTGTATTATATTATCTGTTGAAATAGTGTTGTGTAAATTGGAAATGTATTAGATGAAATTGCTGACTTGATATATTTCTATGTAATGCTTATATGAGTTGGATTAGAATTAGAATGTGTAAAATTATTTGCATTATAAATAAGACTAAAAATATCTAGAATAGAGTTATGACGTGTCTTTTCACTTGCACCCCAAAAGGTTTCATAGTATCATATGTCCTATAAAAAGATAATGATGCTATGAACCTTTTTTATTTAGGAGCAATATTTATGGGAAGATTTGTAAATCCGGACAACCGTGCTTTTCAGGCGGCTTTGAATTCGAAAATATATGTTGATAAGACTGGTTTGCTGGAATACACAAATAGTGTTTTGAACTCAACAAATGCGTACATTTGCAATAGCCGTCCGCGGAGATTCGGGAAGTCTATTACGGCAAATATGCTCACAGCATATTATAGCAAAGCATGTGACTCCAGTGAAATGTTTTCCAATCTGGAAATTAGCAAAAACTCAGATTTCCTGGAGTATTTGAATAAGTATGACGTGATTCATTTTGATGTGCAGTGGTGCATGATGGCAGCTGGAGGTCCGGAAAATATTGTCTCTTATATTACAGAGCAGACAATTCTGGAATTAAGGGAATTTTATCCAGATGAGTTTCCAAAAGATGTAAATTCCTTACCTGAGGCTTTATCCCAAATTAATAATGCAACAGGAAATAAGTTTGTTGTAATTATTGATGAGTGGGATGTTTTGATACGAGATGAGGCACAGAACCAGCAGGTGCAAGATGGATATATTGATTTTCTTAGGGGAATGTTTAAAGGAACTGAGCCTACCAGATTCATAGCACTGGCTTTTTTGACAGGAATTCTACCGATTAAAAAATTGAAAACCCAGTCCGCGCTTAATAATTTTGATGAATTTACCATGTTGAGTTCAGGGGAGTTTGCGCCTTATATCGGATTTACGGAAGCAGAGGTAAAGACGCTTGCCGAGAAATATAACCAGGATTATGAGAAAGTAAAAAAGTGGTATGACGGTTACTGGTTAAATGATTATCAAGTATATAATCCAAAAGCGGTTGTCAGTGTAATGCTGCGTGGAGAATTTAAAAGCTATTGGTCCGAAACTGCTTCATATGAAACGGTTGTGCCATTGATCAACATGGATTTCGATGGATTAAGATCTGCAATTATCGAAATGCTGTCAGGAGATTCCGTGAGTGTAGATGTAACTACGTTTCAGAACGATATGACTAGTTTTTCCTGTCGGGATGATGTAATTACGTGTTTAATTCATTTTGGGTATCTTGGTTATAATCAGATTTATAAAAAAGCTTTTGTACCTAACGAGGATATTCGTCAGGAGTTACTTAGGATTATGAGAAGAAAATAAGGGGAGGAACTCACCATGGGACATTTCTATTTCGTCCGGCACGGGCAGACCGTGTGGAATGTTGAAAACAAAATTTGCGGGGCTACTGACAGTCCGCTTACAGAATATGGCCGTGAGCAGGCCAGGGAGACGGGGCGCAGGATCATCGAGGAGGGAATCAAAGCGGATGAAATCCTCTGCTCTCCGCTTAGCAGGGCAGCAGATACTGCCAGGTTGATTTCGGAAATGACAGGAATTCCATGCAGGGTGGAACCAAGATTGATCGAGCAGAATTTTGGTAAATGGGAGTCCACTCCCCGGGATGGAAAGGATTTTAAGAAGGCGAAGGAGTTTTTTGCATGCAGTCATGAAGGTGGAGAATCCACACTTCGTCTGGCACAGAGAATCTATAACCTTCTTGATGAAATAAAAGCAGAGTCCGATAAAAAGACCTACATCCTGGTTGCCCACAACGGAATCGCCAGAGTGGTACAGTCCTATTTTACGGACATGACCAATGAGGAATATGCTGCATTTGGAGTAAAGAACTGTGCTGTGGTCCGATATGATTTTACGGTGAAAGTACCGGACGGCAATCAGGAATGAGCCATGCTTGCATGAGCGAATTCTTGGATATGGTCCTGTCTAGAACGTAGGAGTAAGTAGGGCGATAGCCCGGATTACGAATACTTACGGAACTGGAGCGAAGAAGAGATTGGGAGAAAGGAGAATAAGGTGGCAATACTATTTACCAGTGATCTGCATCTGGGACATGCGAACATAATTTCCACGTGCGGAAGAAATGCCGAAAGCTGCGGAAAAGATTTTACCTCTGTGGATGAGATGAATACTTTTCTCATTGATAAGTGGAATCAGAAAGTGGAAAAAGATGACGAAGTATACATTTTAGGGGATCTGTCATTTCGTTCCAGCCAGTCGGTAAAAACCTATCTGGAACAGCTAAAAGGACGCAAACATTTGATTATAGGAAATCATGATTTTAAATGGCAGAAAAATATTCAGAATATGAATGATTATTTTGAAACGGTAAGCAATCTTGAGGTGATCAAGCTGGATAAGAAACTGATCACATTGTGCCATTATCCCCTTTTGGAATGGAATGGCTCCAGACGGGCGAAGGACCAGGAAACCTCTATTTCCTGGCTGATCCATGGACATATTCATAACAGCAGAGATGATGTTTTTGAATATATTAGGGATCATCTGCCCTGCGCCCTTAATTGCGGTGTGGATATAAATGGATTTGAACCTGTAACTTTTGGGGAATTGCTTGCAAATAATAACAAATGGTATGGAAGAACGGAAGAGTAAGAAGGGGGATATAATATGTTTTCTTTAAAGAACGAGGAAGTGAATGTTGGGCGGCAGAGAGAGCTTGATCTGGTAAAAGGCTTTCTGATGATCATGATCGTATTTATACACTCCTTTCAGTCAATCGGAGGCGCGGCAGCGGCAGAATCCAATGTACATAAAATTATGTTTAGCCTGTTTATGCCTACAGGTGCCTGTCTGTATCTGTTTACCATGGGCTTTGGAAGCGTTTTTACACGTCACTCCCAGCCAGCAGATATGGTGAAAAATGGTGTGAAGCTTTTGATCTACCAGGGAGTAAGTAATCTATGCTATGCAGCAGTAATGACAGCTGTTTTTTTCATAAGAAATGCTATTACAGGAGAAGCTGCAGGAAGCAGGGAAATATTTGAAGCAAACAGATATTCCATGCTTACATTTGTGAATATCTTTTTCATATCTGGTATGTGCTATCTTGTGCTTGCCCTATATAAGAAATTAAATGTAAGCTTAAGCGGATATATCATAAGTGCTGTTATTGTAGGAATCGTAACACCATTTACCAAACTGCTGGTTTCTGATAACCAGGCGCTTAACTGGATCCTGGACATGACCTTTGGAGGAAAAGGTGAGACAAGCTTCTGTTTCTTCCCATATCTGAGCTATGTATTTTTAGGTTATGTTTTTGCAAAAGTAATCAGAAGAGTACCAGAAAATGAAAAAGGAACTTTCTATAAAAAGAGCGGCATAATATGTGGACTGATAGCGGCTGTGTGGTTTGTGGGCTGTGTTGTGCTGCATCCAGGTGTTGATGGATTTTTTAATTATATGATCGATCAATACAGGACACCAGGACTTGCAAAAGTAATCGGAACTTTCTGTAGCATCATACTTGTATTTGCGATTGCATTTGGAATCATGCCGATTATAGAAAAATGGAAATTTGGATACACCAAATTGAACTATTATTCCAAACAAATATCGAAAATGTATGCAGTACACATAGGTGTATATTGGGCACTTGCAGGTTTTGCTGCTTTTTACGAATTTAATGTAACAGAATGTCTGATCTTGTCAGTGGTAGTACTGATCGCAACTGATTTACTTGTGCAAGGATATCTGAAACTGACGGATAAGATAAAAGGATAAAAATGGAACAATACTATTATAATCATATGAACAAACCCCAGCAGGCTGCTTATCACAGCATCTTTGCAGGGGTGAAAAATCTATCGGATGAAATTCAGGTTCCGGCGCTTTCCGGAGATGAGCTTTACAATATATTTTTCCAGATGAGGCTGGACCATCCGGAAATATTCTGGGTAACCAATTATAATTATCGTTACTATAAAGATTCCCCGAACCTGATTTTTATGCCGGAATATCTTTTTGAGAAAAACAAGATCCGGGAGCATCAGAAGGCTCTGACGGCCAGGGTGGAGAAGCTTGTCCGCCCGGCACAGAAGCTGTCCCAGTGGGAAAAAGAGAAATATGTGCACGATTTTATTTGCGAAAATGTCCGTTATGACAAACTGAAAAAAGCATATTCCCATGAGATCATTGGTCCTCTTGGACAGGGCGTCGGGGTATGCGAGGGCATTGCGAAAGCGGTGAAGGTTCTTCTGGATGCGCTGGGAGTATGGTGTGTGATCGCAATTTGCGGCAACAATCCGGAAAAAGGAATCAAATACCGGCACACCTGGAACATTGTAAAAATAAATAGCACCTATTATCATTTAGATGCCACTTTTGACAACAGCCTGGGAAAAGATCACGAAAACACGGAAATCCGCTATGACTATTTCAACCTGGATGACCAGCAGATCTTTCGCGATCACGAGCCATTGATCGCGCCTGCACCTCATTGCAATGATCATGATCATTTTTACTACAAAGAGAAGAAATTATCATTTACCAAACAGGAGGATGTATACAAGCGGTCTTTGCAGGCTGCTAAGAAAGGAAAGGTGCTTGTTTTTCACTGGCGGGGCGGCTACCTGACAAAAGAAGTATTAAATGAGCTTTTGGACCTAATCCGCAAAGCAGGCATGGAAAAAGAGAAAAACGCAATGGTCAGCATAAACTGGCCCCAGGCAGTTCTTCGCGTCCAGTATGCTGACATACAGGTACAAGAGAGCATTATGCTGGAGGAAGCGAATGAAGGGGAGAAGTAACGGATATCCTTATTCGTGAGGATATGCTAAGACCTGAGACTGTCGGACAAATATCGACAAATAACTCTGTAGAATTTGAAAATGTACATTTTGCACTGTGCAAAGCAGTATCAGCCTGCAACTCTATTACATATGTGATATATTATTTCTGCAAGTTTATGTGAATTAATGTTAAAATCATTATTGATCCAGTCAACAATTATATTTAAGCAACCGTGCATCATGAATGAATATATATACTGTTCCTCACATTTATCAGATAATCCGGGGATGATTGACTGTATGTATGACTGCACACTATTCATTATGCCTTGCTGGAATGCGTGTGTTTCCATCTGGCATAATAAAATGCCAAATGTTGTTTTATTATCTTTTATGTAGTTTAGAAATATTTCAATGGAAGAGATAGAATTTGATTCTGTATCAAGCATTTTGAGGTTTTCGAAGGTTTTTTCGAGAACCTCTTTTTCGATGTCCTCAAGCAATGAAAATTGATCCTGGTAATGAAGATAAAATGTTGAGCGGCTCATATCAGATAAGTCACAGATTTCTTTAATGGTAATCTTTGAAATAGGCTTTGTCTGCATTAGTTCAAGCAGGGAATCCTTAAGAATTTTCTTTGTAATAATTGTTCTTCTGTTATTTTTGACAGCCATTATATTTTCACCTCATTAAATGCATAATTATGATTTTGACGTTGTAAAAAATACAAATTGATAATAACTGTATTGTTTACAACATTCTAAACAATATTGAAAGTTGTAAACAATACACAATGTATTTATTATACACTTATGAACAGAAATCTCAATATTTAAATACAGGAGGAGTGCGATTATGAGCAAACCAATAGTGTTTCTTACAGGTGCCACAGGGGGCATGGGTATGGAATCTTTGAAGGCTATGTCAAAAGATTTGGACTTGTATAACCTGAGAATCCTTGCAAGAAAATCAGAAAAGAACATAAAATTGCTTTCAGAATATGAGAATCATAAGAACCTGGAGATATGCTGGGGAGATCTTAACGATAAAGATGTACTTAGGAAATATCTGAAAAATGTCTCTCTTATCCTTCACGTTGCAGCATTTGTATCTCCGCAGGCAGACTATTATCCGAAAAAAGCGATGCAGGCAAATTACGGTGGAACGAGAAATATGATAGAAACATTGTATGAACTTGGTCAGGATAAAACTACCAAATTTGTCTATATTGGTACAGTGGCTGAAACAGGTGACAGAATGCCTCCAATTCATTGGGGAAGAGTAGGGGATCCTATTAAGCCATCAATGTTTGACTACTATGCGGTAAGTAAGATTGCTGCTGAAAGATATGTGATAGAATCAGGACTTAAATACTGGGTATCTTTGCGACAGACAGGAATAATCGGATCTGCAATGTCTAAAATAAGAGATGCAATTATGTTCCATAATTGCTTTGATAATGTACTCGAATATGTTTCAGACAGGGATTCTGGCAGATTAATGAAAAACCTGGCTGAGTATGATGTGAATGGAACACTGGATAATAGTTTCTGGAATCATATATATAATATAGGTGGTGGAGAAAGCTGCAGAGTAAGTACATATGAAATGTTTCAGAAATTATATGGTGCAATTGGTATAACGAATCTTGATTATATATTGTCACCGAAGGAACAGGCGACAAGGAATTTTCATGGACAGTATTATGAGGATTCAGATAAACTGGAAAATTATCTGCATTTCAGAAGTGATTCCATGCAGTATTATTACGATGCTTATTTAAAAGAACTTGGTGCAACGGCAAGTCTTTCAAGGTTTATATGCAGACTTCCCGGAGGGCAGAAGCTTATGGGCAGGATAATGAAGGGAATGTTCTCAAAGCTGGCAAAAACAGAGCATGGTACAGTACACTTTATAGAAGATAATATAGAAGATCATATTGATGCTTACTGGGGGTCTAAGAAAGCATGGAATGAATTGCCGGATAAGATGAGTGATATGGTACATTTTAAAGATTGGAATAACAGGATTCATCTTGACCATGGATATGATGAAAATAAACCTGAAAGCGAGCTTAATCTTGAAGATATGAAAAAAGCTGCTGAGTTCAGGGGCGGAACATGTGATTCTGAAATAATGAAAACAGGCGACTGGAGTACACCATTGGAATTTACGTGTCAGTTTGGTCATAAGTTTAAGGGAAGTCCGAGACTTATTCTTGAAGGCGGGCATTGGTGTGATGAGTGTGAGAGAAAATCATGGAATTATGGTAACAGGGCAAAGAAGGATAAGTTCTTTGCCCAGGTCTGGAATCCACTACATGATGAAGATGAGTTAAGAGAGTATCCAAAAGAAGTAACAGAACTTGATGTCCAGAGAGGCGAGTAATTAGTTCAATTTATTCCTGTAAATACTGGGATTTTCCGAAGCATACTTTTTGAAGACACGTGAAAAGTGACTTTGTGAGGAAAATCCCAGATAAGTACTGATTGCAGAAAGTGATTTCGTGGAGTAACGGAGAAGTTTTTTGGCTTCTTCAATTTTTTTCTGCATAATAAAATCTCTTAATGCCATACCTGTTTCAGCTTTAAAACTATGTGACAGGTGTGAACGGCTCATAAACAATTCCTTTGCAATGGCATCGGTTGTAATGGCATCTGACAGATGGTGTAAAATATAATTTGAAACATCAATGGTCAGTTTAGAAGTATATATACCACCACGGATATCATTTACCTGTTCTGTGAAATCAAGAACCATGTGATACTGCAGATTGACAATTCTGTCAGGAGAGCTAAGAATTTCACATTTTTGAATGTAGGCATCACTTAACTGCATGGCATCTTCAATTGTCATTCCACCGCGAATAGCAGCGCGGGAGGCAAGGGTTGCACTTACAATAAATGTGTTTTTTATCTGGCGTATCTGGTCAGCGGCTAAAATCCCCCCTCTCAGAGCAGGTGCATTTGCAAGCCATTCTTTTAATGCTGGATAATCTCCGTGTTCAATCATATGCATAAGCTTCTGTTCTGTATCGAATGTATTATGCGGATTGAAGTAATCTGATGGAGTGTCTGTGTTGTCTTGTCGGTCTGCAATATAACGGCTATAGTTTTCCTGCTCGCTATCATATATTGAAATATCCTCGAGGGTCTTTTTCTCACCATTTAATACATAATTAACGGTGCAAAGCATTTGCAGAATACTTTCAAGTGGCATATGAAGAATACTCTTCATATTTATTATGAATGAATCTGTATCGGCAGTGTCAATATCGGCCTGAAATGCTATTTCTCTAAGCTCCTGTTCTACATCTGGAATTTGTCTGGTAGGACCTATAACAATCTTATTTTTTCCATAATTTACAATGCCATAATAGTAAAAATGTTTCGTTGCAAAGTAACCAATATGATCTGTAATTTTAAAAATTTCATTTTCATAGATGGCAATAGGATCTTTGGGCAAATCTACAAGAGAATAGTAAAAAGTCATGTTTTTATCATTATATATTCTGATTGGAATACCTGATAGATTACCGACAGTCTTACATAAATAAATTAAATCAATATCCATAAGTACCTCCAAAATAAAATGATAGCACAATTATACAAAAATAAAAACAAATATGCAAGAAAAGAAAAAAACGAAATGATATAATCCAAAATATAAGATATGTACGTGAGAATTAATTATGGGAGGTTTTTATGGGTAAAAAAAATTTATTAGAGGCAAAAGTGTTGCAAAGTAAAGTCCATGGAGATCAGGTAAAAGCATCGGAAAAGTGGCTTGGTTATTTGCTGGGACCAGCAGGAGCTCTTCTGTTAAATGCAGTACTGGCAACTTATTTGAATGTGTATTATACAGATGTTTTAAAACTGACATCAGTATGGGGGGGGGATTTTCCTGACGGTTTTTCCGATTATTTCAAAAGTGGTGGATGCCATCACAAACCTTGTGATGGGGTATTTAATTGACCACACTCATACTGTACAGGGAAAAGCCAGACCATGGTTGTTATTATCGGCACCACTTTTAACGATATCAGGAATATTGCTGTTTGCAGTGCCATCTGCATCAACAACTGTACAGTCTATATGGGTAATATTGTCATATAATCTGTTCTACTCATTTGCATATACTATTTTTAATATGAGTCATAATCTTATGGTGCCACTTTCAACCAGAGATACAACACAGCGTGGCAGCTTATCTGTTTTTAACCAGATTTCAACGATTATGATGAGCGGAATACTGGTTGCTCTGATTTTTCCGATGGTTATTATGCCGGCAATCGGAGTGGACAAGAATAATTGGCTTATACTTATGAGTATATTGTCAATTATGGTATTGCCGCTTACATTATTGGAATATTTTTTTACTAAAGAACGTGTCACAGAAGAAACACAGGAAGAAGTCAATGAATCTGTGAGTTTTAAGACCCAGTTAAAAGCAATATTTACAGATAAATATATGATTATCATTTATCTTTACTTCCTGATTTACACATTTGGGTCATCCATCAAAAATATGAGTTTAGTCTATTTCTGCAATTATGTTCTGGGAACATATAATGACGGAAAGACACAGACCTTATTATCTGTAATTGGTGGAATACCGATGGGAATAGGAATATTCGCTGTATGGCCGGTCGCTAAGAAAATTGGAAAGCGTAATGCAACATTGGCAGGCTTTATTTTATATTCCATTGGAAGTGCAATCTGTTGGATGTTTTCCAAAAATCTCACGATTATGTTGATTGGTCAGTTTATCAAAAATATTGGAGGGTTGCCATGTGCGTATGTATTTATGGCATTGTTTGCAGATGTTTTAGATCATCTGGAGTGGAAAACCGGATTCCGAAGTGATGGAACAGCAATGTCAATATACAACATTATAGCTGTGGCGATAGTTGGAGTATGTCAGGGAGCATTTAATGGACTGCTTTCACATGCAGGATACATTGCACCAAAGATTGTAAATGGACAGACTGTTGCAGTGGTACAATCGGATACGGTACAGAATGTGATTACTTTTGGATTTGTAGGACTGGAAGTATTCACAAGCCTTATCCTAATAGTGTTGTTGATTTTTCTTAATGTGGAAAAAGATATTGATAAAAAACATGCAGAGATTAAAGCACGGGAGAGGAAAAAATATGAGAAAATTATTCAACTGAAGAGAAAAAAAGAAAGAGGTATGGCTATGCGGGCAATTCGATTGAAAACAGAACATTTATTTGAACCGGTGGGGGTGGACTTTTCAGAACCACGTCTGTATTGGAATTGCGATAGTGGAATAAAACAGTCAGCTTATCAGATTATCGCATCGGATGATGAGGGTAATATACTTTGGGATAGTGGTAAGGTGGAAAGTAATTCCATGTCTGCTAAGTGGGAAGGAAAACCGATTTCGCCCAAAACAAAGGTACTATGGAAGGTGCGGTTATGGGATGAAAAAAACAATGTTGGAGATTGGACAGGATCATTCTTTGAGACGGGAATCAATATCTGGAAGGCTGACTGGATCACCGGCAATTATAAAGTGAACAGGAAGCAGCGTTATCCGGTGGACTGTTTTTGTAAAAAATTTCACACGAAAGAGGTAAAAAAAGCCAGACTCTATATTACAGCATGCGGTTTGTATGAGGCAAAATTGAATGAGAAGAGAATCGGCAATTTTGTTCTTGCTCCCGGTATTACAGATTACCGGAAACGTGTACAGTATCAAACCTATGATGTGACAGGTCTGTTATTTCCGGGTGAAAATACTTTGACGATTCAGCTGGCAGATGGCTGGTATCGTGGTAGTACAGGAGCATGGGGAAAACGCAACCAGTACGGGATTGAGACGAAACTACTGGCACAGCTGGAAATTGTTCACATGGATGGAAGTGAGCAGATAATTTTAACGGATGACAGCTGGAATTGGAGTAATGATGGTTCGATAAGATTTGCTGATAATAAGGATGGAGACGTGGTAAATGCAGGATTTATCCAATCCTATCATGGCAAAGCCAAATGTACAGCTCACACAGTAGTACCAACAGCGTCTAATAATGTTCCGGTAACGGAGCATGAACGGTTGAAAGCTTGTCTTATCTGTACCCCTGCTGGTAAAAGCGTGCTGGATTTTGGACAAAATATTGCAGGATATGTGGAATTTTCTGTAAAGGCAAATGAAGGGCAGAAAATCAGTCTTCGCTTTGGGGAGATGCTGGATGGACAAGGAGAATTTACACAGAAGAATATTCAATGTTCCAACAGAAAAATTACAACACCTTTACAGCAGGTGACTTATACCTGCAAAGAGGGTGAAAATCATTATAAAACCAAATTTTCTATTTTTGGTTTTCGATACATACTGGTAGAAACAGACGTAAGCTTTACTCCTGATGATTTTACAGCAATAGCTGTTTATTCTGATATGGAACGTACAGGCTGGTTTGAATGCTCTAATAGACTTTTAAATAAATTTGTAGAAAATACAGTCTGGAGCGCAAAAAATAATCATGCGGATCTGCCTACGGACTGTCCTACCAGAGAACGTCATGGATGGTCAGGAGATGCTCAAATATTTTGCCAGACGGCAAGTTTTCTTTTTGATTATTTACCACTGGCAGAAAAGTATCTCAATGATCTCTACGACTGGCAGAAAAAAAATGGATGTCTGCCACAGATTGCACCAGAGGGCGGAACGGATTTTTATATGCATGCTATGGATGGTTCTGTAGGATGGGCCGATGCGGGAGTTCTAATGCCATATACGCTTTGGAAACAGTATGGAGATGTGGAAGTACTGAAAAAATATCTGTCAGGAATGAGAAAATATTCACGATTTATGCAAAAACGTTGTGGTAAATGGTATCCGACTGCAAAGCGTACCGGACTACATGGGAAAGATAAACGATATCTTTCCAACTATGGACAGGCTTATGGAGAATGGGCAGAGCCGGAAAGTGTACATCACATGACATGGAAGGATTGTGCCGTGCCACATCCGGAGACTGCCACAGCGTATACGGCGCATGTGATGGACTGTATGGAGGAAATCGAAAGTGTGCTTGGCAATAAGACCGAGGCAAAAAAGTATCATGATTTTGCTTCCGGCTGCCGTAGCAGTTATCAGGCATTACGCCGGACTTGTGCTTATTCGCTGGACACAGATCGGCAGGCACAGCTTGTGCGTCCTCTTGCATTTGATTTATTGGACAAGACACAAAAGGAATTTGCCCAAAAGCGGCTGATATCTGCATTGAAGCATTTTGACTGGTGCATTGGTACAGGATTTTTGTCTACACCATTGATTATGAATGTGCTGGCAGATGTTGATTTGGAAGCGGCTTACAATCTGCTGGAAAATGAAAAAATGCCGGGATGGCTGTTTATGCCGAAAAGCGGTGCGACTACGATCTGGGAAGCATGGGAGGGAAATACAACAAAGAACAGTGGTATAGCCTCTCTCAATCATTATTCCAAGGGCGCAGTGGTCGCATGGTTGTTTGACACTATGTGTGGTATTCATGTAAATGGTGAGAATCATTTTACAATTGCACCGAATCCCGGTGGGCATTTTACATATGCAGAAGCTGCATATTGCAGTGTATATGGTACAGTAAAAAGTGGATGGAAGAAAATGGAAAATGGATGGAGTTACACAGTAAGTATTCCTGCAAACTGTACAGCAAGCTTACGTTTGCCAGGAAAAGAACCGCTTATACTGGAAGCTGGAAATTATAATTTTTGAGGTGGATTTATGGATATTGAGACAATTTTAAAGCAGATGTCATTGGAGGACAAGATAGCTCTCTGTTCAGGAGAGAATTTTTGGGAAACAAAAAAATATGAAAAATATGGTATCCCATCTCTTTTTATGTGTGATGGCCCACATGGACTACGCAAGCAGGAAAATGTGGCAGATATGTTGGGAGTCAATGAGTCAAGAAAAGCAACCTGCTTCCCGGCAGAGGTGACTACGGCTGATAGCTGGAATCCGGAACTTTTACAAAAAATAGGTTCAGCGATTGGGGAAGAGGCCAAAGAACAAGGGGTCGGACTTGTATTAGGACCGGGTGTAAATTTAAAACGAAATCCATTGTGTGGAAGAAGTTTTGAGTATTTTAGTGAGGACCCTTATCTGGCAGGGAAGATGGCGGCTGGCTTTATAAAGGGCGTGGAAGAACAAGGTGTTGCGTCAAGCCTGAAACATTTTGCTGTCAACTCACAGGAGAAAAGCCGTTTTAATTCGGATAGTGTCATTGATGATCGTTCCCTGAGGGAACTATATCTTGCGGCATTTGAGATTGCTGTAAAAGAGGGAAAACCAGCTACGGTCATGTGTGCATATCCAAAGCTGAATGGTGTTCATTGCTCAGATCATAATGAATTATTAACAGATATTCTCCGCACAGAATGGGGATTTGATGGTACAGTAATTACAGACTGGGGAGCTATGAATGATCGTATTGCCGGCTTTCGTGCGGGATGTGATCTGAATATGCCTGGTGGAAGTGACTATATGGAAAAAGAGGTCCTTCAGGCAGTCCGAAAAGGAATATTACCGGAAAGTTATGTGAATGATTCTGCCCGACGTGTTTTAAAACTGGTATTCCGTGCATCGGAAACATTGCAAAAGAAAGTGGTCTGCAATTATGAGGAGCACCATGCTCTTGCAAAATTTGCAGCGACAGAGGGTGCAGTGCTGCTTAAAAATGAAGATGGGATTCTACCATTAAAGAAAAATACCAGAATTGCGGTTGTTGGTGCTATGGCAAAAAATCTGCGTTATCAGGGTGCGGGATCAAGCCATATTAACCCGACAAAGCTGAGTCAGCCAATAGATTTTCTGCCAAATACTATTTTTGCACAGGGATGTGATGACAAGGGAAATACAACAGATGATTTGCTAAAAGAAGCTATGGAAGTGGCACAGAAAGCAGAAATTGTGGTTGTTTTTGCCGGTTTGCCAGATCAGTGTGAATCAGAAGGATTTGACCGCGAAAATATGAAAATGACGGAAGGGCATCTGCGGATGATAGATACTGTCGCAAAAGTGAATTCAAACACAGTCGTTGTTCTACTTAGCGGTGGTGTTGTGGAGTGTCCATGGGCAGATAGTGTAAAAGGTATTCTTTATATGGGGCTGCCAGGGCAGGCAGGGGGAGAGGCAATTGCTGATATTTTATATGGCCGCGTGAACCCGGGAGGAAAGCTTGCTGAGAGCTGGCCATATACTTATAAGGATGTTCCTTCTTCTGAAATATATGGAAAGACGATAGATGCATTATATCAGGAAGGTATTTATGTGGGATATCGGTATTATGATAAGTCGGGTGTTGTTGTCCGCTGGCCGTTTGGTTATGGATTGAGTTATACAGAATTCACTTATTCGGATTTGAAGGTTGATGGTAACCGGACTTCAGTTACCGTGAAAAACACAGGCTGCATGGCTGGTGCAGAAGTTGTACAGCTATATATAGAGGCACCAGAGGAGGGTATTCATCGTCCATTGCGGGAGCTGAAAAGGTTTCAGAAAATCATGCTGAATCCAGGGGAGAGCAGAACAGTCTGCTTTGAACTCTCCGACCGCTGCTTTGCTGTGTGGCAGGATGGATGGAAAATTCCTGAAGGGCGGTATAAGATCCGTATCGGTAACTTGACAACTGTGATTGAAAAAGAAGGAGAATCCAGTGAGATTCCAAAGTGGCAGAGTGGCAGCTGGTATGAAAGCTGTATGGGCAAACCAAATCAAAAGGATTGGGAAATGATGTTGGGACACAAATACAATCCTCAGATTCTCCAAAAGGGTAAGTTCACTATGGATAATACAGTTATGGAAATGAAAGATTACAGTTTACTTATGAAAATCATGTTTAAAGCCGTGGAGTCGACTATTGCGAAGGGGTATGACGGTAAAAAGGATTATGAAAATCCGAATTTTCGGATGCAGCTTGCGTCTTCTGCCGGAGCACCGTTGCGTAGTATGCAGATATCTGGCGGTATGAAAGGCGGTGTATTGCCTGGAATGCTGGAGATGGCAAATGGACACTATTTGAAAGGCATTTTAAAGATGATAAAAGGTTAATTACGAGTATTTTGAAAATGGAGGTAAAGAAAAATGCCTAGTTTATATGCGCATGCAATGAATTTTAGGATGAAAGCAGTTCTCATTGGCGCAGGGGCCTTTGCAGTGGCTTCCGGAATTGCGGCAATCGTCTGTATTGCACATTATGTAGGATTTCCCGAGCCTGCCGGTCCGAAAAAGACAGGCTACCGGACAGAGAAGCTCTGTGTGGAATATGACGGCATCAGCCTGTACGGAAAGGCGTTGATTCCGGATGAAGACGGACCATTTCCCACCGTCATCTATGCCCATGGTGCAGAGAGCGATTATAAGGCAGATATGACCACGCTGAAAAGCCTTGCTATGAGCGGCATCGCCTGCTATACCTTTGATTTCTATGGCTGGACAAGCCGCAGCACCGGCCCGCAGGGCGTGCATTGGTTCCATGATGTTCCCAGAGGCGTAGACGACTCCTATGAGAAAAAAGTCTTGCAGCAGGTGGAAGATTTGAACGCTGTCATCGAGGAGGTAAAGGGTTGGGATTTCGTGGATACATCCCGACTTTACCTTGTAGGCAGTTCCATGGGCGGTGCGACTGTTGCTACTGCAGCTGTGACCCACAGCGATGACATTCGTGGAATTGTGCTGGAGTATCCTGCTATCAATCTGAATCCGGACGCTATGGTAAGCGGTGCACCTTTAGATGCCAACGGCTACACCGGACCGGTGCTGATCTTACAGGGCACGAAGGACGTGATCGTCCCCATGGAGATGTCTCAAAACCTGACCGCCCACTACAACACCCTCCGGGATGACCATGCAGAACTGGTTATTTACGAGGGGCAGCCCCATGTTTTTACCGGAAAATACAAGGTGCTGGCAGCGAAGGAAATCTATCGTTTTCTTGAGGTAACTGCATCATGAAGTATACTGCCTGTAATCCCGTTCTGCCCATTTCCGTCTGTATGGCGGATGGAGAGCCTCATGTGTTTGGCAATCGGGTCTATCTCTTCGGCTCTCACGACACACCCGGCGGTGAGAGCTTCTGCCTGGAGGACTACGAATTCTTCTCCGCTCCGCTGGATGATCTGTCCCACTGGACGAGCAGGGGGACAAATTACTCGGCCAAGCAGGATCCATTGTACGATGAAAATGCCTGTTATCTCTACGCACCGGATGTTGTACGTGGCAATGACGGACGGTACTATCTTTATTACTGCCTGGCGGGCTGGAAGGGCAAGGGCGGTTATTCCCATCCCATCAGCGTGGCGGTCTGCGACAGTCCGGACGGAAAATATGATTACTACGGCGTGGTGAAAAATCCGGACGGTGCCCCTTATCAAGGCTTTGTATGCTTTGACCCGGCAGTAATGAACGACAATGGTGTGATTCGCTTGTATTTTGGTACTGGTCCGTTCCGGGGCATGGCGGTAAAGCCATGGAATGCGTTTGTACTTGGACAAGTTTATTCCGGTGTGTTTGGAAAGCCCGCCAAGGCATTCCTGCAAAAGCCCGGGCCGCTGGGCGCAAACGCTGCCGTGCTCTGCGATGATATGCTGACGCTTAAAGAACCGCCAAAACGTATTGCGGATACATCAGATTTTAAAGGTCATACTTTTTTTGAGGGAAGCAGTATTCGAAAGATTGGTGATACCTATTATTTTGTTTATTCTTCTGAGAAAAATCACGAACTATGTTATGCTACATCAAATTTCCCAGATCGTGATTTTCGCTTTCGGGGTACGCTGGTAAGCAATGGAGATGTTGGATATCATGGCCGCACAGAACGAAAACGGTGTAATGCTACTGGAACTACTCATGGAGGTATGGAACGGGTTGGAGACAAATGGTATATCTTTTATCATAGATTAACGCATGGAAGTGATTATTCACGGCAGATGTGTGCCGAACAAATTGAGATTATGCCAGATGGCAGCATTGCACAGGTGGAGATGACATCCAGTGGACTTAATAATAGTGATTTGCCAGGGGTAGGTGAATATCCGGCAGTAATCTGCTGTAATTTGACGAATGGGAAAATGCCACATATAGCTAACCGGTTTTGCAAAGATATTCCATGCATTACCCATTTAGGAGAAGTGTATTTTGTTGGATATGCTGCCAAAGGAACACAAATAATATATAAATATTTTTCTGTAATAAATGGAACAGAATTATATGTGACAGCAAGAGGTACTGGCAAGCTTCAGGTTTATCTGAATCACAATTATATTGGAGATATGTTCTTTCATGAAGCAAAATGGGAGACGAAAGAGCTGAGAATCTGTGAATCTTGTAAACATGCAGAGCTTAAGCTCTTTGTAACAGCGGGAAAGCTGGATGTGCTGTCATTAGGTTTTGGAATGAAGAAATAATCAAACTCTAAAACGCTCGAAAGCAATAATTATTCGCATTCAGAATGTTTGTTTACCATTGAAGCGGCAGCTTTGACACATGATATTGGAATTCATTTCTGTGAAGAAAAATATGGAAATTGCAATGGAAAATTACAAGAAAAAGAAGGGCCTGCAATTGCAGAAAAATTACTCCAAAAATTAGGATTTGATCAAGGCATATCTGATCGGATTCAGTATTTGATTGCACATCATCATACATATGATAGTATTGATGAAATTGATTATCAGATATTGGTAGAGGCTGATTTCCTGGTTAATATTTTGGAGGATGGCTTATCGAAAGAAGCTGCCTTAAAAGCGTATGAGGGTATTTTTAAAACAACATGTGGAAAAATGATTTGCAGGGAAATGTTTGATTTTTGCAACTGATAATCAGACAGATACTTGTGCAGATATTACATGTAAATATAGATGATGTTTGGGACGCGACATGATAGAATAGTTACAACAAAAAACAGGAATAAAAAACATGGAATTAAGACTATTATGCTATTTTCTGACAGTAGCAAAAGAACAGAGCTTTACAAAAGCAGCAGAACTCATGTGAGATCCACAGCAGGCATTTCTATGCAGTGACAAAGAAAGAACTGAAAGATGGTGGAGGATGCAATGGGCGGTGCCTGCTTCATGGTTATGAGGCTTTTGATAATTGACATGGCGAATGGAATTGGTTATAATCGGGATAATTACTGAGCATATAACAAAGGAGGAACACTAAGATGTATTCAATCGATGACGTAGCGAAAACAGACAAGGATATTGCAGACCTGATCGAGGCGGAGCTTGCACGACAGAATTCCCATATTGAGCTGATCGCTTCAGAGAACTGGGTAAGTAAAGCAGTTATGGCAGCGATGGGAAGTCCCCTTACTAATAAATATGCGGAAGGATATCCGGGGAAAAGATTTTACGGCGGATGTTCCTGCGTGGACGAGGTGGAAACTCTTGCCATTGAACGTGCGAAGGAATTATTCGGATGTGAATATGTAAATGTACAGCCACATTCCGGAGCACAGGCAAACATGGCGGTTTTCTTTGCAATGCTGCAACCGGGAGATACTGTAATGGGGATGAATCTGGATCATGGTGGACATCTGACACATGGAAGTCCTGCAAATATGTCCGGAACCTATTTCAAGCCGGTATATTATGGAGTAAATGATGATGGTGTGATCGATTATGAAGAAGTCAGAAGAATCGCCATTGAGAATAAACCAAAGCTGATCGTAGCAGGTGCAAGTGCCTATGCCAGAATTATTGATTTTAAGAAATTCCGTGAGATCGCAGATGAAGTTGGGGCTTATCTGATGGTAGATATGGCACATATCGCCGGTCTGGTAGCAGGAGGACAGCATCCAAGCCCGATTCCCTATGCAGACGTTGTAACTACAACTACACACAAAACCCTGCGTGGACCAAGAGGCGGTTTGATTTTAAGCAGTGCAGAAAATGCAAAGAAATTCAATTTTAATAAAGCAGTATTCCCGGGAATCCAGGGAGGTCCTCTGATGCACGTGATCGCTGCCAAGGCAGTATGTTTCAAAGAAGCGCTTCAGCCGGAATTTAAGGACTATGCAAAGATGATCGTTGAGAATGCGCAGGCACTTTGCAAAGGGCTTCAGAAGAGAGGCATTGATATTGTTTCAGGTGGTACAGACAATCATCTGATGCTTGTAGATCTCAGAAGTCTGGGCGTTACAGGCAAGCAGATGGAGAATCTTCTTGATGAAGTAAACATTACCTGCAATAAGAATACAATTCCCAATGATCCACAATCTTCATTTGTTACAAGCGGTGTACGTCTCGGAACAGCAGCAGTTACTTCAAGAGGTATGAAACCGGAAGATATGGACAAGATCGCAGAAGCAATCGCTATGACCTTAAAGGAAGAAGGAAGCAAAGAGAAAGCAAAAGCAATCGTTAAAGAACTTACAGACAAATATCCGCTGGTTGGATAAGAAACAGGAAAAAAATAAGACCCAAAAAAGCCATTTCCAATTATGAGAAATTATAATTGGAGATGGCTTTTTTATCGAACGGCTACAATGTTTGATGTATGAAATTAGTATTAAAAAATTATTTATTTGGTGTCAGCATCTGCCAGAATATTTGCAAGCCATGTGTATGCTCTCTGTACATCATAATCTCCTGAGTGTGGTTCTAACCATGGAAGGGTATTCAGAATGCTGATATCATACTCTATTACAAATCATTGGATACTTTAACGAAAGCAATGAATTTAGTTCTGAGGGTAGCTAAGTTGATCGGAGCAAACTCGGATGTCCTTCCACAGAAGCTATAATGGTTGGGAATCGTATGGATACAGATGCGATTTCAGGAAAGGAGTTGGAGATATTCACAGAATTCTATTGTTATATGATTTTGTAAGTGATATACTTAAACACAAGGAAAACCGTGTGAAATTACAGTTTGCTTTTTGCACGGTTTCCTTTATATAGAAAAGTCAGGTAGAACTAACTAAAGAACGGTATGAAAGACTTTTTTGATCATATAGGGAGGTGTAAATATCGGGGAAATGCCATTGTCACAGCTTTCAGAAATGATCAGCTTTGTGACGCAGGATAATTTCCTATTTCGGTGTTCCATCATGGAAAATATACGTCTCGGCAATCCGGCTGCATCGGATGAAGAGGTACGGGAAGCAGCAAGAAAGGCGTGCTGCGAGGAGTTTATAGAGAAGCTGCCACAGGGCTACGGTACCCCTGCAGGGGAAGCCGGAAAACGATTATCTGGTGGAGAGAAGCAGAGAATTGCCATTGCCAGTCATTGCACATAGACTTTCCACAATCACAGATGCAGACAAAATAGTTGTTTTGAAAAATGGCTGTATAGAAGGGGCGGGAACCCAGGAAGAACTGCTTCAGGATTGTCAGCTTTATCAGCGAATGTGGCAGGCTCATGTAGGGGCAAGACACTGGGTAGTGGGAAGCCAGAAAGAAGGTGAAGGATCATGTTCGGCACTGTAAAAAGAATCATTGACTGGTGTGGCAGTTTTAAAAAGAATCTGTATATCGGTTTTGTTTTTTCCTTTTT
>CAKRRG010000052.1 GCA_934394545.1 uncultured Blautia sp. | reverse complement strand
CTTTTTCTCATCTCATCCATAATAAGTGCCGGATCGTAGTTGCTGTGCATGTAAATACGATTCTGCATATTCTGGATCTCATAAGCTGCAGAAAGGAAATCTGTCTCCGGTGCAATTACAGTTCTGCATGGGAACATGATGGTTCTGCTTCCTCCGGAAGTCCACTCATCATGAGTAGAACGTCTGGATATAAAGTTCTGGATAGTGATATCTTCCTGTCCGTTATTTACCTTTGACAGGTAAGTACGGATACCAAGCAGAAGAAGGTTTGTCATAGAAAGCTGATGATTCATACAGAAATCAATCAGATTCTGTGTTGGTCCCGGCTCCAGATAATAATCCTTAACTGCCACAAACAGATTCTTCATTTCAATATCAGAAGAACGAAGTTTGGGATTTCCATGACGTTTTCTTGCTTCCTCCAGTACGGACGGGCCCTGAATATCTGAATACAGGGGCTCGCCCAGTGCATCCAGCTGATCATCCCAGAATTTCTTATCTTTTGCAAAACGTTTCTCATTGCCAGCCTTTGCCAGGTCTTTTTTCAGCACTGTCTCAAAATCTGCCAGCTCCTGCGGATGGGCGGTTCCATATTTATAATAGGTATATAATTGAAACAGATCACCGATCATCACTACCAGGCCACAGGAATCAATCAGTCTGTGATCCATATGTACAAAGAAACCATTATATCCTTCCGGCAGCTTCAACATAGTAAACTGGCACATGGGAATATCATCACCGTCAAAGGTTTCGTATGCCCATTGCTGCATCAGCTCATCTGCTTTTGCAAGGCTTCCCATTCCTGACAGATCCTTTAATCCAATATCCCTTGGATCCTGCTTTACAAGGTACTGTTTTACATTTCCGTCTTTATCAGGCTTTGTAAAACGGACTCTGGTGCATCCGGAACGTTCTGTTTCCATCTGAATGCATTTTTTTAATAATCCAAAATCCAGTTCAGCCTGTACAGATGCCACAACACTGACACCGGATACCTGCTGTGTGCCATAATCCATGATCCAGTTGTGATGCATTTTCTGTGCTGCTGTTAAAGGATAATAGTTTGTCATACTTTATGTAACCTCCATCTCCCGTTTTCTTTTCTCGGGACAAAAATAGCATAGATTTTCTTAAAATACCAGTACCCTCAGAGGTTAATGAACACTTTACACAAAATTGACCGAGACTTATCAGACACTTAACAAAACGTATCTGATAAATCCCGGTCAGGATTGTTTCATAAATCATATTTCTCAAAAAACTCCATCATCGTACGCTGATACAGCTCCGGATCTGCGTAAGCACTGCACAGATGCCTTGCACCCGGTACAATGACCAGTTCCTTAGGTGCCTTGCATAGCATATAGTTCTGGAAGGAATTGTTCGGATACACATAGGTATCCTTCTCTCCATGAAAGAAAAGAACAGGTCTTGTATTGCTTTTCATAGCTTCTGTAGTATCTGCATCCTTCATGTGAAAGTCTGCCATAAGGTGACATAGCCAGTCCATTTCCTTCAAAAGCAGAGGGATATAACGCAAATGGAACCAGTTGTCAGCCATATCCTTCATCTGCCTTTCCATAGACTGAAATCCACAGTCTGCAATCAGTCCCTTCACCTCTGATGGAAGCCTGTTTCCGGATGCCATCAGTACAGCGGATGCCCCCATAGATTGTCCGTACAGATAAATGGGAAGCTTCTCCTTATTTCTTTCGGATACATAAATTGCCCAGCGCTGCACATCCCATTTTTCCTTTGCTCCAAAGGTGATATATTCTCCTTCACTTTCTCCGCAACAGCGATGTTCCATAAAAAGAAGATTACACTGATGCTCATGGAGATATTTTGCCATAAAGGACAGGGAACCAAATCTGCTGCCCCGGTAGCCATGACTTAGTATGACATATCTTTTTGCATGCTCAGCAGGAAGATAGAAGCCATGGAGCTTTAATCCGTCTACACTCTGGATATAGCAATCCTGCATCTTCTGTGCCTCGCACCATGCCCTGCTCTCATCATACTCCTTTGCATATCCGTTTCTGGGATGATTATCCCGGATATGGGATAATTCAAACCATTTCTTTCTTTCCTTTTTTCTTTCCCCTCTTTTACAACGGACTACCATGTTAAAAAAGCGCCAGCCAATCTCCATAATTCCTGAGAAAAAAAGCAATCCTACTGCCAACAACTTACCAATTTTTTTCTTCATTTAAATTTCTCCTTGAGATTGATTTCACTTTTTGTTTATTTGACTTCTTTATTTCACTTCTTTATTCGAATTCCACGGTTCCGGTGGGCTTCGGTGTGAAATCGTAAAGCACACGGTTGATTCCGGCAACTTCATGTGTAATACGATCTGTAATATGAACCATCAGTTCATGTGGAATCTCCGCAACCGTTGCTGTCATAACGTCAGTTGTGCATACTGCACGAACGATACAGCACCACTCAAAAGCACGTTTTCCATCTTTGATTCCGGTAGATCTGAAGTCCGGAACAACTGTGAAATACTGCCAGATTTTCCCCTCCAGGCCGTTCTTCTCAAATTCTTCACGAAGAATCGCATCAGACTCACGCACTGCTTCCAGACGATCACGTGTAATCGCTCCCGGACAGCGAACGCCAAGTCCCGGTCCCGGGAATGGCTGACGATAAACCATGCCGTGAGGCAGGCCAAGCTCGTCACCAACAACACGAACCTCATCTTTAAAAAGGATTCTGACTGGCTCTACAAGTTCAAAATCCATATCTTCCGGAAGTCCGCCGGCATTGTGGTGTGCTTTAATACCTTCTTCTGACTCAAGAATATCCGGCCAGATAGTACCCTGTGCCAGGAATTCAATTCCCTCTAACTTTCTTGCTTCTTCAGCAAATACTTCGATGAATTCTCCACCGATGATTTTTCTCTTTGTCTCCGGGTCTTCTACTCCTGCCAGCTTGTCAAGGAAACGATCTGTGGCATCCACGTAAACAAGATTTGCATTCATCTGATTGCGGAATACTTCAACTACCTGCTCTGGCTCTCCCTTACGAAGCAGACCATGATTCACATGAACACATACCAGCTGCTGACCAATTGCCTTGATCAGAAGTGCTGCAACAACAGATGAATCCACTCCACCTGAAAGTGCAAGAAGAACCTTCTTATCTCCTACCTGTTCTTTGATCAATTTCACCTGCTCATCGATAAAAGCCTGTGCAAGTTCCGGTGTTGTAATTCTTTCCATATCAGCCGGGCGTCTGATTTCAGTAACGTTCATTGGAAATTCCTCCTCATCCATTTAAGTATTTTCCAGTGCTAACTTGCTGTCACTTCATTATAAATGACGGGGAAATATTTGACAACCTTTATTTGGAAAGCTGATTTTCGGCTGCTTCGCTGTACTCGCAGCGCACGGTCACTCTGTTCTGGCTGTCCAGCGTACAGGTAAACAGACTGAGCGGCCACTCCCCGCTTGTCATATCCGCCACACTCCACGGAGTCAGCGCCTCCGTCACAGCCACATAATAGGAAAATTGGTTCCCCACTGCATCTGTAAAAAACACTTCGCTTCCCGGTGCAAGCGTCCGAAGCCCTCCAAAATGAGACTGATAATTATGAGCCGCGATCACCAGATCTCCCTTGTACGCACTCCCGGAATAACGACAGGGCGCCAGCTTCAGAGCCGGGTAACTCCATTCACTGATAACCGATAATTCCAGATCAAGCGACGGAATCTCCAGAATCCCGATACAGGATATGTCACCAAGACTGCTCAGCGTAAACTCCGGCATCTCCATATCCGGATCCAGCATGTAGTCCGGAAGCTCCTGGCTGATCAGCATGTCTTTCTCTGTACGCTTTGGCTCCTCTGAAGCATGCTTATTTTCTTCCAGATATTCTGCCAGAATTTCCTCCTGGCTCTTCTGGGCACGCTGGCTGTCCCACAGGTTATGCGCCAGAAGCAGGACTGCCGCTGCAAGAAAAACCAGCCCAGCACCTGTAATCATTTTCCCAATTCGATTTTTTCTCTTATCTCGCATTCCTTTTCTTCTTTTCGTCTCCGGAATTCCTTAATACTCTCCCAATCATCAGACAGCTCACACCAGCAAGCAGAAGAAGGGGAAGCGGCCACCAGAGCTGTCCTGTCTGCGGAAGCTTCTGCTCTGTGTTTCCAGAATTGTTTCCACTGTCTCCCGACCCTCCCGGCTCCTCTGCCGTATTGGTCAGCACAATCGTACTTCCCTGCTGCCAGGTACTTACCGTATAACCGGACGGCACGTCTTTCTCTACTACACGCCAGATTGCCTGCGAAGAAAGATTTTCCCAGGTATAAGCCCATCCGTTCTCCTTACTCAGAATCTGACTGTCAACAACCTTTTTCTTTCCCTTTGAATCCGTCTGAAGAAGTTCAACCTGCACAGAAGCCGGGCGGTTTTCCTCCCTGTCCTGCTTCCATACCTTTAGCACATGAACCCTCGTCTGCGAATCCTCTGATTTTTCGTTATCATCATATTTTAGCTTGGCATTTATATGGTACGGTTCTTCCTCTCTGACATCCGGAAGTACGATCAACGAAGCATCCGGAACATAGACCATTATCTTCCCCTTTTCCTGCACCTCAATTTTCTGCCCGGTCGCAAGATAAAGCCCTCTTGAGAGATTCTCAAAGTATGCGATTTTGTCATTTCCTGATTTCTTCACTACATCAGCCTTAAGCCCGTCACGACCGATGTAGTCCTCAAGAGCACGTGCTACCCCTTTCCATCCGTCCTGGTCTTTCTGCTCCAGAGAAACCTGATAAGCCTGAAATTTTCCTGCTAATGTGAAGCTGTCTGCATAGTCTGCCACACGATACAGGGAAATCTCCATCCCCTCCGACGGACAGGTAAGCGAGATACTGCCTTTTGTCTCATCCGCTTTCTCCGCCGCCAGAACCGGCACCCTCGTCATCATCCCGACAAGAGTAGCGATAAAAGCCAGCATAAATATTATATTTTCAACTCGCCTGCCACCGTTTTTCTTCCTTCGATACTCCATCTTCTTCTCCCACTGCTGGTTCTACTTCTGTTTCGTATGGTTACCTTTTTGCTTTCTCTTCTTTCTGGAACGCCGGGTCGACATATCCACTGCAATAAAACTGATAACAAGCAACGGAATGGCGATACCTGTTGCAACAACCACTGTATTCATCTTCGCGGCATCTGAGGTGATTCTTACATCAGCCTTTGAACGATTCTCTATCCGATGTCCGCGTACCAGCAAACGATGCGAATTGATCCCATAAGGCGTACAGGTAAATAGTGTACACAAATCCTGTCCTTCCTCAATCTGAAGCAAACCATAATCTGTCGGCTCCACAATTGCGATCTGATCAACCTCATATGTCAACATCTGGTCATAGATATGAAGGATAAAAATATCTCCCTTCTGTAGCCTGTCAAGATCTGTAAAAAGCTTCGCACTCGGAAGTCCCCTGTGACTTGATAAGACACAATGCGTTCCGCTTCCCCCTACCGGAAGGCTGGATCCTTCCAGGTGACCGACGCCAACCTGCAGAACTGATTCATCTACTGTATGATAAATAGCCAGTTCACACTGAATCTCAGGAATCTCTATGTAACCCATCATTCCCGTGCTGTCCGCATTCAACAGGCTTTTGTAGGTGTTCATCTCCTCTTCCGTCTGTGTAAAACGACCAACATTTGACAAAAGCGTCTCATTATATGCCTTCGCCGCATCAATCGCATCCTGCTTCTCTTTTTGATTTATCTTCTCCATCGCATCTGAATAATTCGCAACTGCCTTCGTCTGATGTAAGGAATTCCAATAATTACTTACAGTTGGATACAACAGTAAAGACAGGCCTGTAAGAAAAACAATAACAGTAATCATCGTCGATATATGTTTCTTCATCTTGCAACCCTCTCCTTACTGTTGTAAAGGGAATGATACTCCATTCCCCTTACAACAAATTCAATCGTCACGGTTCACCGTAACCATTTGTTTTTTTATTTTAAATCTGCTCTCTTCTTTGTAATCAATACAACACCAGAAATCAGTACTAATAAAGCACCTACAATGTAGATCACAGTTGTACCCATACCACCTGTGGATGGGAGGAGACTGCCGGATTTGTTTTCTACTTTAATTTTATCTACTTTAGCACTATTCTGATATAACGTAATTGATGCTCCGCCATCAGCTGCTTCTTCAATCTTGACAGTAATTGCGTTATTTAGTTTATTATATCCTTTTGGTGCTTCAATCTCTTTAAGGTAATATATACCAGGCTTAAGTCCTGTAATGTTAAACTCACCATTAGAGGTTGTTGTTATTTCAGTTACTTTACTGTCATTATCGTATCCAGTAATAAATCTACGGTATGTTTCTCCTGTACCTGACTTAATCAATTCAATAATACTATTGCACTCCGCATCTGAATACAGTGAGAATTTCGCTCCTTCAAGTGCTGTGTTAGTGCCTGTATATTTAAATACAGGAATTCCAAATGTATAAGTCTTTGTTTCTGATTCATTACTCTTTGTACTATTATCACCATATGTCAGCCATGCATTATTTGTATTTCCGCTATTTCCAATTGTAGCATCACCGGTCAAAATTGCTATATAGGAGACTACAATTTTATAATCAACATTCTCATGTGTCTTAAGATACTCATCCTTAAATGTAACTGTAAAACTTCTTTCAGTTGTAGTTAATGTATAGTGCGTCGTTTCTATTAAAGTATCATAAAATGTAGGGGAATCTGCATTGTCAGACGCATATATTTGTAATGTGCTATTTACAACATTATTCATTGGAGTTTTTAACTTAAAGCCCTCTGACATTTCATCATGTAACACATACTTTTGTGCACCCTTTTTCACATCAATGGTAATCTGAAATGTAACTTCATCTCCGATATTAGCATAATTCGTTTTAGTATAAGTATTCCCATCAGAAACACCCTTTTCTACTGAAGGAACACCATTTTTTTCGGTAATCGTTACTTCATTATCTGTTGTGGTAAGGCCACAAAGTGCACCAACACTAGACTCCACCAAGTAATAACCAAGACTTAGATTGTCAAATGTTACAGAGTTTTCTCCCTCTGCAACTGTTTTGTTGCCATCATTACTTATATTATTTGAAGTATTATTAGCATATGCTAATGCTTTCTGTGCTAATGCTGCTGCATCCGCTCCAGTTTTCCAAGTCACATAACCGTTTTCATTAATTACATAATTATTACCTTCGCCTGTTCCAAAGATGTAGCCCACTCTGTAGATGCAGGTTTGTAAGAATATAAGTTGTTATCTTTATCATAACTCTCTAAGTCTAACAGCTTATAGATTTTATATGTCTGTCCTGCTATTGCACTATTAATCGTAATTTTTCCCTTTGTAGTAGCAGATGTACCACTTGTTGCTGGATCTGCGCTTACCACACTTGCCATTCCCAGTACCATCATAATGGAGAGCATTATTGCGGCAATTTTCTTAAGTAATTTCATTTTCTTCCTCCTTGTTTTCGCACTACTGCCCCCCCCCGGAAAAATCTGCTTTTCCGAAGGGTACAGTACCCATTTTTTGTTACCTGTTTCTGCAGGTTTGTTTCTTTATGTTGATCAGCATCAGCAGTCCCGCGAAGAGTATTAATATCGCGCCTGCCAGTCTGTAAATAAGGGATCCATAACTGCCTGTAGAAGGCAGTTCTTTCACACGGATCTGGTTGGTAACCGTCACCGTGCCTCCACTGACTGCGTTGTTTCCCCCTGTTGTCGTACCTCCAGTCTGTGATTTCTCATACGATGTAAAGTATTCCATTTTGTTCACAGTCGCAGCTGTGGCGGAATCTTTAATCGGATTTCCATTATCATCAATTTCAAAAACATAATATGTCTTTGATAAATCTAAATTAACAAACTTTTCTGTCCTAAGATTTGTTTCTCCTGCCCGGTATGTAATAGTAATCGTCTGAAGCGGTGCTGTAGTTTCATCTGCATTTTCATACAATCCAAACTTATACGTTCCACTCACCGGACTCGCATCATGACCACTAGGACCCTTGAACTTCTTCTCCACCGTAATCTCACCTTTGTGGTTGAGGACAGTCAGTTCATAGGTCGACTTATACTGTTTACGAATTCTTGAATCACTTATGCATGCATTCACATACTCCGAATAATCTGTAGCATTCCTTGCTTTCCTTGGAACCATAATATAGATTGGTTCGCTGTTTACTGCATATCCTTGCGGTGCCTTGGTTTCTGTCACTTTATAGATGGTATTGTAATTCATGGCATGATCTGTAGATGATCCTGATCCAAGGGAAATTTCCCCTTTATCATTTGTCGTTCCATTCCACTTCTTATCTGATACATCTATAATTCTGCCATCTGATTCTCTTTGGCACTGGATTATCTCAAATTCAGCTCCTTGCAATAAAGAAGACAGATTATTCTGATCTTTCTTTATAATCTTTAATGTTATATTATCTCCAGCTTGTACTGTTCCACCTGCTGCGTAGGAATAATTCTCCTCTTTCACACTGTCTCCGCCAGCCGGAGAATATTTCTCCCAGTATGCATCATTTGAGAAGCTTACTGTCTGTCCCGGTGGTGCGTCTACCGTCGCATCATAAGTAATCTTAACTGGCACACCACATGGAATCGCTATTTTCAGCGTATTAGCTGATACATCAAAAGAAGCTGTATAGACAACATCTGCTTTTGTCTTTGGATTAATTACCTTAATCGATCCCATATCCAGAATCAACGAGGAACTCAGCTTATCGATCAACGTCAATGTCGTACCGTTCTCCGCAGGAAGCGCTTCACCAAACGGATTAGCTTCGACTGTGAATGTTATTTTTTCGGTTCCCTTACTGGTTATCTTTTTGTCCAGTTTCTTCTGTGGTTCTATGGTTGCCGGAGAGGTCGCCGTATTAATCTCCCGTCCGTCTTTTGTCTGGAGTGTAACCTGATTTGTAAATGTCTTTTCTACTCCTCCAAGCAGTACATCCGGATCAGTCACCCTACATACAACCTGCACATCAACAGAATAGGAATCCCTTTCTTTTCCTGCTGTAAAATCGCCCAGTTCAACCTGAGCCTGATTGCCCTTAACATAATAGATTGTTGTCTTTTCAGATCCATTATCTGTACCTGCCGTAATGGTTTTTTCTTTCCATCCGTCTGATTTGAGTTCTGAAATTTCTTTCGAGGACATTGTATTAAAGTTCTGTTTTTCTCCAACCCATTTGATTCGAATATATGCCAGTTCCATACCATTCGGTATCGTCTCCAAAACCCGATAGGTTCCTGACAGTTCACCTGCATAGTTCACCTTAAATGCCCAGGCCGCATACTGTCCTGCACCCGGCAGTGCCTCTTTAACAATTCTACTATCATTTCCCTGATCTGCACCGTCTTTCTTGCTGGTTACTGTTTTTCCGTCATAGGTAAATGTCTGCCCAAGTTCCTTCAGGATATCTGCACCTTTATAAAGAGTCTTATCTGCATTACTCTTTTGGACCCAGTCTGTACCATTCTCACAGGTATCTATACTATTTCGAAATGCAAAAGCATCTCTGTATTTAGCCGGTAATTCTCTGGGTTCTGTCCTTATAATGAAATAAAGTTTGTCATTCCCAAGAGTGATCCGCTCCTTTGCCTGAACTGCCAGTTCACTGTAATTATCAGTGCCCTCAAAGTTTTTGTTATTTCCCAACACTGGTGCTGTAAACTTGTCCTTAGTATCAGCAAGACCTCCACTTGCCTTAAGCTCTTCCAGACTGCTGTATCCGGTGATCATCTTTCCCTCTGGCAATGTTCCGATATAGATTCCTTCCAGTGAATCTGAATGCAGATAAGAATCTTTCCGATCATTTTCATTTAAGATGGCATCCCGGAAACCTGTATCCTGCAAAATTGCCGTTCCTGATACTTCAATCACCCAGTAGAGTTTTCCGTTTTTCCAGGTTGACGCTCCTGTTTTTGGTTCCTCATAATACCAGGCATCTTTTTTGACATTCATTTTGAAAGAACCGGAAACGGTTACCTCTCCCTGAGAGGATATTCCGTCAAGTGGAAAGCTATTTTCTCCTCTTATCGCATCTCCTGACAATGAGAATGTATTTGCAACCTTTACCTCCCCAAAGTTGCTGTCTGCCGGCCTTGCATAGTAGGTAAATTTATATGCATAATTTACACCTGTCCAGCCAAGATCTGATGGTTTCAGGGTAAATGATCTTAAGCCGTCAATTTTCACCCATTTTGTCTCTTTTACTACATCATATGTTTTCGTATCTGCATTGTACGCAAAGGCTTCTACTTTTGCATATCCGGTATAGTTCATCTTATCCGAACTCAGTGCATCCGTCATCGACACTTCTGTCGCATCCCAGTCACCCAGTGTCTGGCAGACATCAACGGTATACAGATAACTTCCGGCAGGGACAGTGAAAGAGGTGTCTGTTTGAGAATTGATTTTTTCCGGTTTGGCAGACGACTTATATTCATACTTGTCACCACTCAGCGAAATCGTCTGGTCTGTCGCAGTTCCACTTCCGACTACTTTATTATCCCATGTATAACCACCGACTGTTTTATTAGCATAAACTCTATCCAGCCCATAATTCCACTTCTTAGATGCATTCGATGTATTTACATAATATCGGTTTTTCACTTCTACACGGTCTGATTTCATTGCCGCCAGCGCTTCCGGTTTTACAGTAACTGTGTAAGTTGCATAATAGGAATCTCCCATATGCACAGTCAGCGGACTGGTATCAGTGCCTGAAATCTTGAAGCGGGTTGGATTACCATTCGAATTGTCCCAAGGCGTTACATAGTTATTATCACCGTTTGCCCAGGTTACAGAGTAAGCTGTTGAAGATAATTCTGTGTTATTCTTATATAGTTTTACCGAATCACGATTGTAACTGATATATGGAAGTGCCCTTGCATCTGTATGAATATTATCCGACTGATCATCCAGATAATCCAGAAACTCAAAATCCTTCAATGGATAGTTGCTTGTCAGATCAAAGTAAATTATATATTTTATTGTATAAGATCCATCTTTGTTCCGTACAATATCTCCAACTTGATTCTTCCACATATTATAACCAATCGTTGGTACAAACGTCTTCTCCGCATAAGCTCTCTTATAAGTCCTGGAATACACATCTGCTTTATTTTTAATATTCTTACCGTTTAAAGGTACCTTATCCTTCAACTTGACATAATATGTAAGCGTGCGGATCTCACCTGCTGCCATATTGCCAATTTTCCAGACCATACTTCCCGGTGCAGTAATGCTTTGTGCTCCTGGCGTTGGAATTGGATTCGTTGAATCAGCCGTCGTATTTCCCCGATAGACTGTTCCAGGAGTCTTGCCTTCTGCAATCGTCTCATATGGCTTCTGTCCATTCTGACTGTCTGCAAGAATTTCTTCTGTCGTACCAATTTCTGCATAAGACTCTACACACTCCGAACTGCTCACGATCGTATCAACCACCGAAACACCCGGGCAGCCATCTTCTCCTGCTGTCACCTTAATTGTATAAGCAATATAATCTCCATCCGCCGTGGATATCACCTGATGATCAGCACATGTTTTCTCTACACTTATCTGCCCATACAGTGCAACAGCATCTGGGCCAAAATTCAACTGATAGGTCTTATTTACTGATTCCACTGTTGTCTTGCCAGTATCTGGCAGCCGACTCAGGTTCACATCGCCCAGTACATAAACATCTCCGGTAATTGTGGATTGATTATTATTTTTAAGATTATTAAGATAATCGCTATTGAAGGTAACGATCATTTTTCCGTTTTCACTTGTTACCGTCCCCACATTATTCTGATTCTCATCAAAAATCGCACCTTCCGTCGTTATATTACGCAATAACTCCGGAAGATTATAGGTCAGTTTACAATTATAGTTCTCTATCAGATTCTGGATCTGTATATCCTTATACTCAACCTGCAGCTTTATCTTTGCATTCGCCGGTATCACCGTCGCATTATCTGTCGTGCCAAATTCCTGCCAGTTCTCATTATCAGACAATTTATAGAGCAGCGTAACATTCTCAAGTCTGTTTCGGTTCTCCGCTGCACTCAGATTAAATCCGTCTGCCGAATTCTGAACTGGAGTTGGAGTCGGTGTTTCTGTCGGTTCTGCTGTATCCTCGACGCTGCTCTCATCTCCTGATGTGAAACCAGCAGTCATATCCTCTGTCTCGCCTTCTGCACCATTGATGTTGCCAGCGTCCTGATCTGATGGCTCATTCGACATGATTTCTGACTCTCCGGCATTGCCCCCATCCTGAATCGTATTTCCGCCTTCATCCTGAGCCGCATTTCCACCCTCTTCCAGAACCGTATTTCCGCTCTCTTCCTGAGCCGTATTTCCAGCCTCTTCCTGAGCCGTATTTCCGTTCTCTTCCTGAGCCGTGTTTCCGGCCTCTTCTTGAACTGTATTTCCAGCCTCTTCCTGTATGGGGTTCTTCTCCCATTCTGCCCCATCCGACTGGATTTCCGAAATATTGTCAGCTGCCGCATAACACGTCTCGGTATGCAGATGTTCCTCTCTGCCACAGATCAGCTGACCATCCACGGAATAACATTCCTCTGTATGGACATGTTCTTCCTGTCCACATGTCGTCTTTCTCTCCAGCGTGATTGCCGGAAGGATCAGTACATATACTGTACAGAAAACAACTATACACGAAAGACACAGCATTACTTTTCTCCATCGTTTCTGCTGTACTTTGTCCTTTAATACTTTTCTGATATAATCCGTTCCCCTATTTTGCACAGTCCCACCTTTTCTTTTCCGGGTGTATCTGATGCCTCTCTTTTTCCGTCTTCTCCTTCGATACTTTTTTGTATAAAGTGGATGCTCTTGTTCCACTTTTGCTACCGGTTTACTGTATTTATCCTACCTGCTTCTTTCAGCGGCCAAATTCGAAACACAATCTGCCCTTCGATCTGATCCTTTGAAATATCGCCTATAGATGCTGTTCTTGAATCGACCGATGTCTCCCTGTTGTCTCCCATAAAGAACCAGTGAGATTCTGCCACCTGATGCGGAAGCTCAATATCACAGTTTCCAGGTGACACTTCATTAAGATATGGCTCATCAAGTATCTCTCCGTCAACCGTTACCACTCCGTTCGCATCAATGTCAACCCATTGTCCCGGACCTGCGATCACACGCTTGATCAGAAGCTTGTTGCCCTGCCAGAACGCAGCGACATCTCCTGTTTTCAGCTGTTTGTTCTTTACGGAAACCACAATCTGGCCCGGCTCCAAAGTCGGTGACATGGAAGAACCGTAAATCTGGAGAACCGGCATCCATAAGGTTGCCACCAGAACAGAAACTGCAGCCACAACAATCAGCACCGCAACGGTTCCTCGAAAGGTCTGACGATAAACCGCACGGCGTCTTAACCTTTTTTGTTCTTTCTCCGCTTCTTCTATCTCCGGAACATCCATGGCGGGATTTGTCTTCTTCATCTCGCAGATCAGATCAATCAGTTCTCTTCTGCTTAAATGCTTCAGGTCATTCTTTCTCATGTTATTTTTCTTCTTCATGTTCCAACCCCGTTTTCTCGTCAAGCGGATATTCCAGGTCCGCTTCGCTACTTGCTCATAACCGAATAACAGCTTCGCAGTTATTCAGTTAAATCACCCATGTTTTTCCCCTTAGCAATAATGTTGTCATTATAATTTTTTATACATATCGAGTCAATTCAAAATATTACTATTTTTGGTCAATTTTTTACTGTCGTTTGCACTTTTGCATACTGTATCCTGCAAATCAGTTCTTCATCCGATGCATTTGCTGCCACTTCTCCATGCCATCTTTCACAAGCGGAAAGCTCATCTCAACAATAAACTGGTTTTTCTCTATCTTTGCGCCAATCTCTCCATTCATACGTTTGACAAATTCTTTTGCAATAGATAACCCCAATCCGGTAGATGTTTTGCTTCTTGCTGCATCCGATTTGTAAAATCTATCAAATACATGTTCTATATCAATCTGTTCTGAATGTGTAACCTGATTACCGATTCGTAATACCGCATGCTCCTGCTCACGTTCTAACACAATACTTATCTTCTTTTCTCCATGATCCAGACCATTTTTTATTACATTCTGGATAATACGGCTCAGCCCCTGTTTATTTCCATCTATATACAATTGTTCTTCTGTAATATGAATATCCGGCTGGATTTCCCTTCTTAGCCAGTCATCATAATATGAAAAAGCTGTTTCTTTCAAAATCCGGTTCATACAGCAAGGCGTCAATTCCAGACTGTAGGATTCATTTTTTAACTTTGTGAACATGAAAAGCTCTTCCAGCATTTCATTCAGACTGTGTATTCTTTCATGAATAATATTCAGATAACGTTTCTGGTCCTCGACATTTTCACATTCTTCCATAAGCTGGAAATATCCGTCCAAAGATGTCAGGGGTGTCCGGATATCATGAGAAAGGTTCGTATAGGTATCTGCGATCAGAGCTTCTTTCGCCTGATAATGCTGCTTCTCTTTCCTACGCAATTCCAAAAGTTCATTCAGTCTGTCTGAAAGCATTCCGATTCCTCCCAGATCAAACTCACGATGAATCAACATGTTACTGTCATGTTTCATTAAGAACGCCAATTGGCGGCAGATGTCTTTCACCTGCCGCCGGTATTTCCACATAATAATAAATTGTAAAATAATAGTTCCTGTTAATATCCCGATTATGATATACATCCGCTAAACATCCCTCTTTTGAAAAACAGCACTGCTTGCAGATATCATTATAACGGCAAACACAATTGCCACGCCAAGTGCTGAAAGACACTCATTTCCACTTGGATTCATAGGAAGCAGTGATAATTTTCCGGTTATCGTATACTTATAGATCTGGAAATTGTGAATTCCCATTTTCCGAACAGCACTATTCACTAATCCGTATACAATACTCATTATATTCATCGTAAGACAAATCGCAATGACCATGCTGATCACATTATTTTTCAGAATAATTGCAATTGCCATACAGATCAACACAAGTGCATAATGAAGCGCCAGTTCTGTCAGAAAATAAGATAGAACAGCTTTTGAACTGCCCAACGTCAATTCTTTGAATACTATATAGTTCGCAGCTCCCTGGAATAAGAATACACCTGCCATTGTCAATGTCGTAAAGACCGCTAAAGCAATGGCTCTGGAGAAAATCAGTGCGCCTCTTTTTTGAACCTGACCGCCAATGTTTTTTATATAACCACTTCCGATATCTGCTGTTGAAAACAAAACAGCAAAAATCACAAGAAACAATGCGTAAAATTTTCCCTGAGAATTTGCAAAGAAAATATCATACACCGTAACCTTTTCTCCAGGTTCGGTAGGCAATGTCACCATCATTCCCACATTAATATTATCCGCAGTCGGTTCCGCAAACTGCTCCTGCTGCACGGTATCTTCTTTGCTTAAGGAATCATAATCTGTTTTACACAGAAATGTTGTAAACAATACTGCCACAGCCAGCACAATCCAGACTACATACATACTTTTGGTCCGAAACATCCGGTACAAATCCATTTTTATCATATTAAGCATGGCTGACACCTCCTGTCAGATTCAGGAAATATGTTTCCAGTTCTTCACTTGTTATCGAAAGCCCTTTTACCGGAATCCCCGCCTTTGCAAGCTCCATATTCAACGACGCACTTTCATTCAGACGCTCAAAAATGTGAATATGCTCTTTATCTGTCACCTGATAATTCGTGAATCCCATGGCATCCAGCACTGGAATCGCCAGCTTCGGATCAGCCAGTGTTAACTCCATCCGTTCACTGCATCTTCTCATTAATTCTTCTCTTGTAAGCTCCTGCAATAAACTTCCATTATGAATAATTCCATAATCCGTAGCAATTTTCGATAATTCCTCCAGAATATGACTGGAAATACAAATTGTCATATTCCTCTCTTTCTGAAGCCTCTGAATCGTATCTCGAATCTCCGCAATCCCCTGTGGATCCAACCCGTTAATTGGTTCATCAAGAACTAATAGATCTGGTTCTCCAACCAAAGCAAGGCCGATTCCCAGACGCTGTTTCATTCCAAGTGAAAAGTGTTTTGTCTTTTTCCGTCCCACATGCTCCAGACCTACTGTTTTCAATATCTCTTCAATGTAGCCTGCTTTCTTTATTCCAAACAGCTTACATTTAATATTCAGATTTTCATATGCGGTCATATTTCCATATAACCCCGGTGCTTCAATCAGACATCCCACACGGGAGCGGACTTTCTGTAAATCCTTTCCCTTGTATCCGAATATCTCAATCTCTCCACTCGTTGGCCTGGAAAGTCCACTGATCATCTTCAGGCAAGTCGTCTTCCCGGCTCCATTTCGTCCGATAAATCCATAAATAGCGCCCTTTTTAATATGCATACTGACACTGTCCACAGCTTTATGATGTCCATACCGCTTCGTCAGTCCTCGTGTTTCCAATAACATCTCACTCAAATTTTTCATCTCCTTTTTCTTATCTGCATTTATCATAAAAGATGAATCCTAATCAAACGCAAATAAATAGTAAAAAAAGAGTAAAGATTATGCATGAAGACGATAACCGATCCCCCATACTGTCTCAATGTATTCATCAGAAGTCACTTGTTTGATTTTCTTACGGATATTGCTGATATGTACATCCAGTGTCTTCGTCTCACCCATATAAGGCTCATCCCAGGCATATTCGAAAATATCCTCTTTACTGTAAACCTGCTTCGGATTTCTGAGCAGTAATTCTAAAATTGCAAACTCCTGTTTTGTGATCTTAGGAAGTGTCCTTCCATCAATTCTGACCTGAAACGTATCTCTGTTTAATACCATATCTTTAAATGAAAGAGTACGCTCTTCCTCTGCTGCTTCTTTTTCTTCTTTTTTATGACGGAGCTGTACCTGAATTCTTGCCAGCACTTCTCTGATTTCAAATGGTTTTGTTATATAATCATCAGCTCCACTGGTTAAAACTTCTACCTTTTCATCCAGGCTGTCTTTTGCAGTCAAAACAATAACCGGAAGATTTCCCTTTTTCCGTATTTCCTCCAGAACTGCTTCGCCTGAAATTCCAGGCAGCATCAAATCCAACAACACCAGCACATAACCATGCTCCTGCATATTTAAGAGCAGCTTGGCTTCGGTTCCTGAAAAAGCCTGTTCACAAGAATAGCCTTCTTTCGATAATGCTTCCTGAAGCAAATTATTGATATTTGTGTCATCTTCTACAATCAGTATTTTCTGCATGATTGCCCACTCCTCTTCCGTCTCCACTTACCTAATAATAACAATATTATACTACCTTTTACCTGTATACAACAAACACAATAATATCTTCTTTAAGCTCCTTGTAATCTTCTCCAGATATGTAAAAATCACCGGACAGAATCTGCTCGGTGATCTCTTTCATAACTATCTGTGTTTCTCGTAATTCTTCTACAAGGTACTGTACCCGTTGCTTTGTTCCAACTACAACAATATTGGAATAGATACAGCTTCTTGCAATAAAATCTTTCTTATACAACCCACTGGCTTTATTCAATTTTGAGCGGATATCCGTCAATGAGGGCATCTGCTATTTTCTTCCTGGCAATCTCGTAAATTCGCTGGACCGTTGTTCTTGCGACTTGCATAGATGCTGCGCACTGCTCCTGACTATAACCTTTCTTGTCCAAAAGACGAATTGTCTCGTACTCATCTGCCGTCAGAACAATGGGTGTTTTTTTCTCAGTATCCTCTGCCGGAAAGAACTCTAAAACATTCGGAAAATGGCAGACTTTTCTGCATTTTATTGGTCTCGGCATAAACTGCTCCTTTCTCACTTTTTTATATAGTAGTTCTATAAGGGGCATATGCCAATTATTCAATTGACTCCTTTCCATAAAGCAAGTATACTATGTTCGTAAAGGAATTAACTGTTATGAGCTTCGAAAATTATTTTCCAGTATGGAATGAGTTAAATACAGCACAGAAGAAACTAATTTCAGACAATTTGATCACACAGGATGTGAAAAAAGGAACGATCATTCACAACGGAAACCTGGATTGTACTGGATTATTACTGGTTAAATCCGGGCAGCTTCGAACTTACATACTTTCAGATGAAGGACGGGAGATTACACTTTACCGTTTGTTCGATATGGATATGTGTCTTTTATCCGCCTCATGTATCATGCGGTCCATTCAATTTGAAGTAACCATTGAAGCAGAAAAAGATACTGATCTTTGGATCATCCCTGCTGAAATCTATAAGGGCATCATGAAGGATTCTGCTCCTGTCGCAAACTATACCAATGAGTTAATGGCTACCCGTTTTTCTGATGTCATGTGGCTGATTGAACAAATCATGTGGAAGAGTTTGGATAAGCGTGTTGCTTCATTTCTTTTAGAAGAGACCTCTATCGAAGGAACAAATGAATTGAAAATCACTCACGAAACTATCGCCAACCATCTTGGTTCCCACAGGGAAGTTATCACTCGAATGCTTCGATACTTTCAAGGCGAAAGACTCGTCAAACTCTCCCGCGGTAAAATCACAATCCTTGATTCGAAAAAACTGGAAGCACTACAAAGATCATAAAAATATTTTGATTGTTTTTAATAATCCATACCACATGCATATGACCTTTCAATCAGCGCACGGTCATTAACCACTGCATCATAGAAGCGGAATCCACCGGAAAAGTTGTATGTTTCATAACCGTTTCCTTCCAGAATACGGCTGGCAATGTAACTGCGCAAACCACTTTGGCATATCAGATACACAGGCTTTCCTTTCTCAATTTCATTAATTCGTTTTCTCAGTTCATCTACAGGAATATTGTTGAATCCATCCATATGACCCCTGTTAAATTCACCTACCGTTCTCACATCCAGCAACACTACATTTTTTTCTTTAGAAATCTTATCCATATCTTCCAAATGCCATTGTTTCAAGGTACCTTTTGCTATATTGTCTATCATGAATCCGGCCATATTTACAGGATCCTTGGCAGAGGAATAAGGCGGTGCATATGCCAGATCCAAATCCTTCAGCTGGGTTGCCTTCAGCCCTGCATGAATTGCTGTTGCCAGCACATCAATACGTTTATCAACTCCTTCATATCCAATAATCTGAGCACCAAGCAAACGATAAGTCTCTTTTTCAAAAACCACCTTCATGGTCATCACTTTTCCACCAGGATAGTAACCGGCATGACTCATAGGAGAAAGAATTACTGTATCTATATCTAATCCTGACTTTTTGGCATTGGTTTCATTGATACCTGTAGTCGCTGCTGTCATATCAAACACTTTGATAACGGAGCTTCCCTGACTGCCTAAATAACGGCTATCACCGCCACAAATATTATCAGCCATGATCCTTCCCTGTTTATTAGCAGGTCCCGCCAAAGAGATTAACGCATCATCACCCGTAACATAATGTTTTACCTGAACTGCATCACCTGCAGCATAAATATCCGGTACAGAAGTTTCCATCCTATCATTCACTACAATGCTTCCCTTGACGCCAAGTTCCAGACCGGCTTCTTTTGCTAATGCTGTGTCTGGTGTAACTCCAATTGCCAACACCACCATATCAGTCTGAAGGGATGGATTATCTTTCAATAAGACCTCCACTCCATTGTCTTTTTCTTTAAATCCTTCTACTGTATAGCCTAATACCAGTTTTATTCCATGCTTTCTCATTTCATTATGGATCATGGATGCCATATCCGGATCAAAAGGATTCATCAGCTGCTTAGGCCGTTGAACAATTGTAACATCCATGCCAAGCTCCCTCAAATTTTCTGCCAGTTCCAGACCAATAAAACCGCCACCTGCCAATACAGCCGATTTTGGATGATTCTTATTTATATATTCCTTTATCCGAAAAGTATCTTCTACAGTACGAAGTGTAAAAAGTTTATCGATACCTACTCCAGGAAGTCTCGGCTGTGTTGGCTTTGCACCTGGAGAGAGGAGCAGCTTATCATAGTTTTCTTCAAATATCTCACCGTTTTCCAAATTTTTCACTGAAACAGTTTTATGATCCGAATGTATGGAGATAACTTCATGATGAATTTTCATGTTAATACGGAAGCGTTAAAAAAAACTCTCTGGTGTCTGTAATGTAAGTTCTTCCGGATCTGTGATCACGTCTCCAATATAATATGGAAGCCCACAATTCGCATAGGATATGTATCCGGATCTTTCAAACACAGTAATTTCTGCATGTTCATCCAGTCTGCGTATTCTTGCTGCGGCTGTAGCTCCTCCGGCTACACCGCCTACGATTATTACCTTCATCTTATTTTTCCACCTTTCCTCATTAGAGCATCTCTAAATTTACTTGCCAGTTCAGGTTGCTCATCCACATTGATCTTTCCAACCAAGGAGCCCAAAAGTCTAAAAGAACGGTTTTCTCGGAATCCATTATTTCATTCTGAAAATTATTTTTATTAATATTAATAACAGGCATTTTACAGTCCTCCTTGTTTTTTCTTTTATGGCTTTATTATAATCTGAAATTCATTTGTTTTCCGTGATATCATCACATTATTATCATGATTAATTTTTTAAGAATTTATTATTAAAACAGCCTGCAAATAAAAAGTCAAGGCTAAATTGAAAGAACATTGAAAATTTTATACAGGTTGAAAATTGGGT
>CAKRRG010000051.1 GCA_934394545.1 uncultured Blautia sp. | reverse complement strand
GACAATGCCCTGGATAGACTGGCAGAACTGCCATACAAAAAAGTTCTGGTGATCACAGATCCATTCATCGCAAAGGGAAGTATGATTAATTTGATCACAGATCCCCTGAAACGCGGTGGCAAGGAGTTTGAAGTATTCAGTGATGTTGTACCGGATGCGCCGGTAGGAAAAATCGCAGAAGGTGTGAAGAAGTTTCTTGAGTACCAGCCGGAAGTTGTAGTTGCCGTCGGAGGTGGTTCTGCAATTGATTCTTCTAAGGCAATCCGTGAGTTTGCTTTAAAGATCAATAATTACGGAAAAGTAGGTCTTATTGCCATTCCTACTACAAGTGGTACCGGATCAGAAGTTACTTCTTTTGCGGTAGTAAATGATACAGATAATCATGTGAAGTATCCGCTTATCTCAGACAGCCTTACAGCGGATGAGGCAATTTTGGACGCAGAACTTGTAAAAAGTGTTCCGCCTTCCATTACAGCAGATACAGGTATGGATGTACTGACTCATGCTATTGAGTCATATGTAAGTATCAATCACAATGAATTTTCATCTGCTCTTGCAGAAAAGTCAATTGAAATCTGCGGAGTTTTCCTGTTAAGAGCGTACCTTGATGGTAATGATATGCATGCCCGTCAGAAAATGCATGTAGCGTCCTGTCTTGCCGGACTTTCGTTTAACACAGCAGGACTTGGAATTACACATAGTATGGCGCATCAGCTTGGTGCTATTTTCCATATTCCTCATGGACGTGCCAACGCTATGCTTCTTCCACACATTGTGGAATTTAATGCGAACATCAATAAGCACAGCAAGAGCCAGAAAGAATATCTTCCGGCTGTAAAGAGATACGCCAATATTGCCCATATTCTTGGACTTAGCAATTACAATAAAGTTATGTCTGTAAGATCTCTTGTAAACTGGATCCAGTTTATGCAAAAAGAGATGAATATTCCGCTTACCATTCAGGAAATCGGAACAATTTCACCGGATGAATATTTTGGTGCAATTGACAAAATGGCAGATCTTGCTCTTGCAGATGCCTGCACAACGGCAAATCCAAGAGTTCCAACCAAGGAAGATATTGTGAAGATTTATAAGAAATTATGGTCCTTTTAATGGAATCAAGCTTAGAGACTTTGGGCAGATAAGATAGTTATTTGTCCAAAGTCTGTTTATAACTAATATAGTGAATGTAGGATAATATGGAGCAATGTTTATTATTTATGTAAAAGATGATATTGTCAGATATTCAGTGTGTTAGTGCAAAACAAATTTTATTTTGCCGGACAGGTGAAATGTCAGGAGAGAGCCATATGAGTATTTATACGAAAAATGGTGACAAGGGAACTACCAATCTTGTCCATACGAAAAATGTTTCTAAATCTGATGACAGAATTCAGCTTGAAGGAACTATAGATGAACTTTCCAGTCATATCGGTGTTCTGAAGACAATGATCGAAGACGGAGAAATCCTTCGTTTTCTGGAAAAAATCCAGGAAAATCTGATGAAAATTGCCGATGGAGTGGCGGATCCTTATAACAGAGATTATAAGATAAATGATGACAGGACAGAACTTCTGGAGGAAGAAATCGACCGCCTGGAAGGATTGTTTAATTTGCCAAAGGAGGCTTCTTTACCCGGTACCTGCCGTTTGTCTGCAGAGATTGATGTAACTCGGGCTGTGGCCAGAAGGGCGGAGCGGGATCTTGCTACTGTAAGTGTAAAGTTTGGCTCTGATACAGGAAGTAAGAAATACATGAACCGTCTGGCAGATTATCTGTATGTGCTTGCCCGCTATGAAGAAGCGAAAAATACAGCTGTACATACAGGTGAAGCTGAGAAAATGGCAGGGGGAAGCGTGAGCGTGGATACGAAAACTGAGAATTCTTCTATATCCGGCACCTTAGATTCTGTGGACGAAGCTGTGATCCAGGCTGTGTTGCGCCGTATGGGGATGCAGAATAGGATTACACTGGAGATTGCGAAGAAGCTGATCGAGAAAATTGAGCAGGAGGCGCTCCGCCGTGGTAAAAAGGCTGTCATTGCAGTCTGTGGACCAGATGGAAATCCAATTGCAGTGCATGTAATGGACGGAGCATTTCTGGTAAGTTTTGACGTAGCTTTGAAAAAAGCCTATACTTCCGTTGCGGTAAAAATGTCCACTATGGAATTGGCCGGACTAGCCCAGCCAGGTGGAACCTTCTACGGTGTAGATAAGATGGACGGTGGAAAGATCGTGATTTTTGGCGGCGGTGTACCGCTGAAGTCCGGTGATAACATTATAGGTGGGCTTGGTATAAGCGGTGGCACCGGTGAGGAAGATCATAGTCTTGCAGAATACGCATTGTCCGTATTACCGGAGATATTGTAGTTGAACGCTCCCATTGCGAAGAAAGGTTATTTTTTCAGAAAAGAGAAAAAGCCTTTCTTTTTTTCGTAAGGAGCTTTTGAGATAGAAAGCAGCTTATAACCTGTTTTATCAATGGTTTCTTTCAGCCTTGTTTCATCAAGAGCATTTTCTGTGAGAATAACAGTCTCTCCCTTTGTGTGGGACGAGGTGACTTTATTTACAGAAAAGTTATTTCGAATGCTTTCGTTAATGTGGGATTCACACATTCCGCACATCATTCCGTCTATTTTTAATGTGATCTGCTGCATAATTTATTCTCCATTTCATAATAGATTTGCCATATGGCTTTTAATTGTATTAGTTACTTCTAACTAAAAATATTATAGCACGTTTAAAGAAAAAGAAAACTCCGGGAACTGATAAAATTTATCATTTCAATGTCGGATTATGGGAGAATTTTACGACCGAATTGCGTTGTAATAAAAGAATGCTTTTGTTAGAATAGAAGAAACGAAAGAGAAAAACAATTTCTGATTTTCTGCGGCGTTCTGCAGCAGTATGTGCGGACAGTTTTCTGCCATGGGCCAATCTGCCTGATCAGCAGCAATTCCATCATCCAGTTACTTGAAAACCTGTTACATAATTCGCGTCTGAACAGCAAAAGAAAACGCAAAAAATGCGTCAACGTAGCCTGTAAGAAATACAGGAATGATTCTCTGTCGTTTTTCTTGCGACGAAAAAAATCACATCTTCTGCATATCTGAGAACTAAGAGAAAAAGATGTCTATTCTTTTTTTATGGGCGGGCATTCGGCCAATGCTCGCCCCTGAATCAGCTTTTCTTATATTTTCCAGGGGTAGTCCCTTTGTATTTTTTAAAAGTCCGGATAAAATAACTCAGGTCGTTAAAACCATTTCGGTAGGCAATATCGGTTATGGAATCATCGGTTGTCGAAATTTCGTAGCAGGCCCTTTCAATACGCTGTCGATTCAGATAATCCATAGGAGTCTGATGGGTCATTTCGGAGAAAAAACGACAAAAATACTTTGGTGACATGGATACAGAGGCGGAAAGCTGTTTTAGCGTTATGGGTGCCGCATAATTGTGTTCAATGAAATCCAGGACCTGTTTCAGCTGCAAAATTCTTTTATAATCGCGTCGTGCACGTGTAACGCTTTCAAGATAGTAATGATTACTAAAAACAATACCAAAAAAGTGGTAAAATTGTCCAATTACAGAAAGCTCATATCCAGGGGCTCTTTTCCAAAGTGCATTAAAAAGGTTGTTTATGGTATTGCAAACCTCCTTATGTTTTGGCGTAAAATGATGGTAGATCAAAATTTCCTGATGAATGATCTTCTGCATATATCCTGCGCATACGGAATTATTTTTGAGAAAAACATTCCCATCAAAAACAATGCATTGATAGATACAATTGTCAGGAATTCCACTGTGAAGTATTCCGCTATGTACAAAAATGATGTCTCCGGCTGCTGCAATAAAACTTTTTTCGTCTAAAGTGACAGTAAGAGAACCTTCAAGTATACGGATAATTTCGTATTCTACATGCCAGTGATAGGACATCACATAGCGTGGATGGGTTTTATCAATATGATGAAATTCAAAAGGAAAATCATAAGTTCCCCGTAAACGATCTTCATTATGGTCCAGATCCTGCAAAATAAGTTCCTCCTTAGGACAAATGTATGGATTTTTTGTAAAATAATCAAAAAAGTGAATATTGTACTATTTTTTGCTATTATATCACAAGTAATTACGGTTTGGCAATTGTATACTATACACTATAGGAAACAGGGAGGTTTTTTGGTGAAACCTCTTAAAAAACAATATAATTTATTATGGAGGTAATGAATCATGGCAAAGAGCAGATTAGTAGGCAGCTATCCGGTTATCGGTATCAGACCAACAATCGACGGACGTAGAGGAGCACTCGATGTCAGAGGATCTCTTGAAGAGCAGACCATGAACATGGCTAAATCCGCTGCGAAACTTTTTGAGGAAAACCTTAGATATTCTAATGGTGAGCCTGTTAAAGTTGTTATCGCTGATACAACGATCGGACGTGTAGGTGAGAGTGCTGCATGTGCTGACAAATTCCGTAAAGAAGGCGTTGACATCACACTTACAGTTACACCATGTTGGTGCTATGGCGCAGAAACAATGGATATGGATCCTCAGACAATTAAAGCTGTATGGGGCTTCAATGGAACAGAAAGACCAGGAGCAGTTTACCTTGCATCCGTTCTTGCTACACATGCACAGAAAGGTCTTCCGGCATTCGGTATCTATGGACATGATGTTCAGGAAGCTGATGACACATCTATCCCGGCAGACGTTGAAGAAAAATTACTCAGATTCGGACGTGCAGCAGTTGCAGCAGCTTCCATGAGAGGAAAATCTTATCTGCAGATCGGTTCCGTTACAATGGGTATCGGCGGATCTATCATTGATTCCGATTTCATCGAATCCTATCTTGGAATGCGTGTTGAATCCGTTGATGAGGTAGAAATCATCCGTCGTATGACAGAAGGTATCTACGATCACGAAGAATTCGAAAAAGCTCTCAAATGGGCTAAAGAAACATGTAAGATCGGTTGGGATAAGAATCCAGAAGAACTGCAGTTCTCTCCAGAAAAGAAAGAAGAGCAGTTTGAATTCGTAGTTAAGATGGCAGTTATCATCAAAGAGCTGATGAACGGCTGCGATAACCTTGATCCTGCATTCTCCGAAGAAGCAATCGGACACAATGCTCTGGCAGCTGGTTTCCAGGGACAGAGACAGTGGACAGACTTCTATCCAAACGGTGACTTCGCAGAAGCTATGCTGAACACATCCTTCGACTGGAACGGAGCTCGTGAGCCATACATCCTCGCTACAGAGAATGACGTTCTCAACGGACTTGGAATGATGTTCATGAAACTCCTTACAAACAGAGCTCAGATTTTCGCTGACGTTCGTACATACTGGAGCCCAGAGGCAGTTAAGAAAGCTACAGGATATGACCTTGAAGGTGTAGCGAAAGAAGCTGGCGGATTCCTTCACCTGATCAACTCTGGTGCTGCTTGCCTTGATGCTAACGGCGAAGCGAAAGACGAAAACGGCAATGCTGTTATGAAACAGTGGTGGGATATTACAGAAGAAGACCAGAAAGCAATCATGGACAACACAGAATGGTGTATGGCTGACAACGGATATTTCCGTGGAGGCGGATACTCCAGCCGTTATGAAACAAAAGCTCAGATGCCTGCAACTATGATTCGTCTGAACCTTGTTAAAGGACTTGGACCGGTTCTGCAGATTGCGGAAGGATGGACAGTTGCTCTTCCGGCAGAAGTATCTGACAAACTCTGGAAACGTACAGACTATACATGGCCATGTACATGGTTCGCTCCAAGATGCGATGGCAAAGAGGGACCGTTCAAGACTGCTTATGATGTAATGAACAACTGGGGAGCTAACCACGGTGCTATTTCCTACGGACACATCGGAGCTGACCTGATCACAATGTGCTCTATGCTTCGTATTCCGGTATCCATGCACAATGTTCCGGAAAAAGATATCTATCGTCCGGCAGCATGGAATGCATTCGGAATGGATAAAGAGGGTGCAGACTTCAGAGCTTGCAAGAACTATGGACCTCTCTATAAATAATTAGTATTACAAGTGTCTTCTCATAACAAAATGATTAGTCTTAAAGAGAGGACTGTAAGGGAGCAGGATTTCTATCCTGCTCCTTTTATGCTTGGAAATAGTTGTATTCATATCTTAATAGGACAATGAATCATACTGGTGAAATACTGGTAAAATGTGTTGGAAAATATGAGAAAAAGGTTGCAAGTTTTTCCTGGTGTGTTACAATAAAACACATAAAATGTACATAATAGGAAAAGAGGATATATATGAAGAGAAAGCTGGGTATACTGCTAGCAGTGCTTCTAACTTTTGGCATGTCCGTGGGGACTTTTGCAGATGCCGGAAAGACGCAGCAGGTAGATTATAAAACAGATTACTATATGATTGTAGAGTCTCCGGATGGTGGGATAGATATGTATTCAGAAGCGGATCTCTCTAGTCCGAAGCTGAACGATGAGCTGATTCCCAATGGAACTGCCATTCATGTAGAAGGCGAGACCAAGGACGATGCAGGGAAGATTTGGGTATATGCACAGCTTCACAATGTATTTGGCTTCCTTGAGGAAAATTATCTAAAGCCGGTTACTCTTGCAGAAGCAGTTGCATCAGAGCTTAGTTTATATGGAAGCCAGGATGCAAATTATGATATTACTGTAAATGCCAAGAAAGACGGTTCTCTCTCTCTTTACAAAGGTCCCGGAAAAAAATATGGTACAGTTTCCGGTGGCTGTAATATAGCCAATGGAGAGAAATTACATATTGATTCAGAAGTTGATACCGGTAAAGATGGTGTGTGGGGATTGACAGCGGCAGGCGATGTTTCTGGATGGGTAAATATTGCCGAAGCTACGAATACAGAAGAAAGTACAGTGGAACTTGTTCCGGAAACGAAAGAAGAGAGTTCCGAATCTGGTGAAGACGGAAATCAGTCCAAGGTTGGTAAATCAAGTGCTGCAGAAGCTTCTGGAAAGTTACAGGCTACAAATACGCCAGCTCCGAAGGACGATAAGACAAGTACCCTGACTCCAGAGCCAACTAAAGCAGCAACTGCGACTCCGGAACCAACTAAAGCAGCAACTGCGACTCCGGAGCCAACTAAGGCAGCAACTGCGACTCCGGAACCAACTAAGGCAGCAACTGCAACTCCTAAGCCAACTAAAGCAGCAACTGCGACTCCGGAACCAACTAAGGCAGCAACTGCAACTCCGGAACCGACAGAAGCAGCAACCGCAACTCCGGAACCGACAGAAGCAGCAACCGCAACTCTGGAACCGACAGAAGCAGCAACCGCAACTCCGGAACCGACAGAGGCAGCAACTGCAACTCCAGAGCCGGTGGAGACTCTCACACCTACAGAGGAGCCAGCAGCAACAGAAGCACCAGCAGATGATGCTCAGCAGGAAACGTCCAGTGAGAATGTAGAAAGCACTTCTAAAGGAATGCATTCGGCAATCTGGATTTTAATTATAGTCATTATCATCGGTGTAGTAATAGTGGTATGGCTTCTTAAGAAAAAAGATAAAAATAACGAATCGAAATAAAACAAAAGCTCCGCCGAAGAATTAGTCCGGCGGAGCTTTTCCACTTAATAAAAAGTTTAGTTGTTGATAACAACACCCTTCTGAAGCATAACATTTGCATAAACAGCTTTCTCACCTGTTGCAATAATACAATATGCTTTCTTTGCTTCTTCGTAGAATGCGAAGCGCTCAATGTTTCCAACTGCTTCTGCACCACGTTCATCATGCTTAGAAACGATTTCCTTATAAGTATCCCAGATTGGTGTTTTGACAGGATCACCAGGCATAACTTCCATTAAAGTTACTGGCTTCTCAACATAAGCGTCAAGAGGAATAACGGTAAGAATAGCATCCAGAAGCTCTGGAACGCCATGTCCGTCGCAGCGTACAACAACTGCATCTTTGCCCATGGATTCTACTGGGAAGTTGCCATCTGCAATGACGATTCGATCACTGTGTCCCATTTCGCATAAAACCTTTAAAAGCTGTGGTGAAAGTATTTCTGGAATTCCTTTTAACATAATAGATTCTCCCTTCGAAAGTATTCTACTCTATAAATTACCTTTCTTTCACGAATTTTTCAAGGCAAAATTTTACTCAAAATGATGAAATATTTACTGTTGACAGAAACTGGTAAAAGAGGTAATATGAACTTAAACGGAAACGTTTCGGTTTCTGTAGAGCGAAAATTTTTTGGTCTGCATAAGCAGGCAGAAGGAGGAGAATATGCCACTTGTTACATCTAAGGAAATGTTATGGAAGGCTCAGCAGGGCGGTTACGCAGTAGGTGCATTTAATGCAGAGAATATGGAGATGGTGAAAGCTATCATTCAAGCGGCAGAGGAACTGAAGGCACCTGTAATGATCCAGACTACCCCTTCAACAATTAAATACGGTACTCTGGAAACTTATCAGGCTATTGTTGCAGCAGAAGCGGCGAAGGCTTCTGTTCCTGTGTGTCTGCATCTGGATCATGGCAGCAGTTTTGATCTTGCAATGAAGGCGTTGAAGGCAGGATATACCTCTATTATGATTGATGGTTCTAAGCTGGAGTATGAGGAGAATATTCAGGTAAGTAAGAAAGTTGCTGATGTGGCAGCATCTATGGGAATTCCGTGCGAGGCTGAGCTAGGTAAAGTTGGTGGCAAGGAGGATGATCTGGTTGCTGTTGCAGATACCAATACTGATCCGCAGGAAGCGAAGGCGTTTGTAGAGCGCACCGGTGTTACATCTCTTGCTGTTGCAATCGGTACTGCCCATGGATTCTATGTGGGAACACCTGTCCTTGATAAGGAGCGCTTAAGCGAGATACGCGATGTTGTAGATATTCCGTTGGTTCTTCATGGGGCATCAGGACTTAGTGATGAGGATGTTATGGATTGTGTGAAGAGGGGAATCTGCAAGGTGAATTTTGCTACAGAGCTTCGTGTGGCATATTCGGATGCTGTAAGAAAGACTCTTGAGGATGAGAAGGTCTTTGATCCCAAGGCATATGGTAAGGCCGGCATTGCTGCTGTGAAGGAGCTTGTAATGGCGCGTATGAAGGTATGTGGATGTGACGGAAAAGCTGAATAAGAGGCACTTTTATGGCAGCAACAATGAAAGATATTGCCAGGAGGACAGGTCTTGGACTGGCAACGATCTCCTCTTATTTTAACGGTGGGAATGTAAGAGAGAAGAATCGTATCAAGATTGAAGAGGCTATTGAAGAACTGCATTATGAAGTGAATGAAGTTGCCCGTGGTCTTAAGACGAATGCCACGAAGACTGTGGGAGTTGTGATTCCGGAATTGAATAATGTATTCTGTGCAGAGGTTATCAGTGGAATGGAGGATATCCTTCGAAGCCATGGATATGCTGCTATAGTGTGTGACTGCAGAACAGATAAAGGGCTTGAGAAGGAGGCTATAGATTTCTTAACTCGTAAGCGAGTTGACGGTATTATCAATATGCCGGTAGATATGACAGGTTCTCATTTAAAAGCATTTCAGAGAACAGGCAAGCCGATCGTCCTTATTGACCGTATGATTCAGGGAATTTCCTGTGACTGTATACTTGTAGACAATGAGAATGCAGCTGAGAAGGCAGTGGCATTGTTAGTAGAGCAGGAACATCATAGAATTGGCCTGATCGGTGGACCTGATGAGGTATATACAGCAAGACAGCGTATGCTTGGATACCTTAAGGCGCTTAAGGCGCATGGGATTCCGGTAGATGAGAAACTGATCTGTCATGGTGATTATACGATCCAGGGGGGAGTTCAGGCTGTAGAGAATTTAGTGAAGGAAAATCCTGACATGACAGCCATTTTTGTAACGAATTATGAAATGACTATGGGGGCAGTGATTGGTCTGAATGAGATGGGAGTATCTATGCCAGAGAAGATTTCCATGGTTGGGTTTGATAATTTGCCTTTTGCCCGTGCCTGCAGACCAGCGCTTACGATTATTTCCCAGCCTACGGAGAAAATTGCCAGAGAAACTGCAATGATCATGTTGGAGCGTCTGGAAGGAAAAGAAGAGCTTCCAAAGCAGATCATACGGAAACTTCAGACGGATATTTTTATGGGAAGATCCATAAGGAGACAAGAATGAGCAAAGATTATTTAATAGGTATTGACATTGGGACCAGTGCCTGTAAGGTTGCCATATTTGATAAAAATGGGACGGTGGTGTCTTCTGCCAGCGGAGATTATCCTGTTTATTATTTACACCAGGGATGGGCGCAGCAGAAACCGGATGAGTGGTGGAGCGCAGTGTGTTTTGCTATTCAGAAGTGCCTGAAAAGGGGACAGATTTCCGGTGACAGGATTGCCGGTGTTGGAATAGACGGACAGAGTTGGTCTGCTATCGCCATTGATCAAGAGGGTAATGTACTGACTGACACCCCCATCTGGATGGATACCAGAGCTCAGGAGATTTGTGACAGACTCAATAATGAAATTGGCAGCAGGGATATTTTTGATGTTGCCGGAAATTCCCTTCAGCCTTCTTATACGACAGCGAAGATTCTGTGGTACAAGGAGAATATGCCTGAAGTGTATAAGAAGATTTATAAGGTTCTTCAATCGAACAGTTTTATTGCTTATAGATTGACTGGTGCTATTACACAGGATCTTTCACAGGGATATGGACTGCATTGTTTTAATATGCGTACGGGAAGATGGGATGAGAGGATGTGTCGGCGTCTTGGAATTCCTATGGATTTTCTGCCGGAGATCGTACCTTGTGATAAAGTAGTGGGAACTGTGACGGAAGAGGCAGCAGTCCAGAGCGGATTAGCAGCAGGAACACCAGTAGTAGCAGGCGGTCTGGACGCAGCTTGTGGTACACTTGGTGCCGGAGTAATACATTCCGGAGAGACACAGGAACAGGGAGGACAAGCTGGTGGTATGAGTATCTGTACAGATACCTATAAGGCAGATCCAAGCCTGATCCTGGGATACCATGTCGTACCTGGAAAGTGGCTTCTGCAAGGAGGAACTACAGGTGGCGGTGGTGTTATGCGCTGGTTTGAGAAAGAATTTGCAGATTACGAAAGAAGCCAGAAGATTGAAACTGGGAAATCGTCTTTTGATCAGTTAAATGAACTTGCCCAGGAAGTGCCTGCCGGAAGTGAAGGAGTTGTATTTCTTCCATATATGTCTGGTGAGAGGTCTCCGATATGGAATCCTTATGCGAAAGGCGTTTTCTATGGCCTTGATTTTGCTAAGACAAAAGGGCATATGGTGCGGGCCTGTATGGAAGGGGTAGCATTTTCCCTGCGTCATAACCTGGAAGTTGCGGAATCAGCAGGCGTCAAGGCAGAGGTACTTCGTGCTATGGGCGGTTCTGCCAATTCCATTCTCTGGACACAGATTAAGGCAGATGTGACTGGCAAGACAGTGGTTGTACCTGCTTCTGATACAGCGACTACATTAGGTGCTGCAATTCTTGCAGGGGTAGGTGTTGGATTTTATAAAGATTATGAGGAAGCTGTTTCCATGACAGTGAGGGAAACAAGACGCCAGGAACCTAATCTTATGAATGAAGAAATATATGATAAGACATATCATACCTACAGGGAACTATATGAAGCACTTAAAGGTATGATGGTGCGGCAGTAAGGAGGAATTTTTAGATGAAAGCAGCAGTTGTAATTGCAAATGAGAATGTACAGTATCAGGAAATTGAAGAGCCACAGGTAAAACCGGGATGGGTAAAGATCAAGGTGAAAGCTTCCGGTATCTGTGGATCTGACGTTCCGCGAGTATTAAATCATGGTGTTCATTTTTATCCTATTGTTTTGGGACATGAGTTTTCCGGTGATGTGGTAGAAATCGGAGAGGGCGTTACGAAAGTAAAGGTTGGAGATCGTGTTTCAGGGGCGCCTCTTCTGCCTTGTATGAAGTGTGATGACTGTCAGAATGGGAATTTTTCATTATGTAAGCACTACAGCTTTATTGGTTCCAGACAGCAGGGAAGCAATGCTGATTATGTAGTAATTCCAGAACAGAATGCCATTCCGTTTGATCCATCTATTTCCTATGAGCAAGGTGCTATGTTTGAGCCGTCTACCGTCGCTCTTCATGGACTTCTTCAGAATGAGTATCAAGGCGGCAGATGTGTGGCTATTCTTGGCTGTGGAACGATTGGCATTTTCACCATGCAGTGGGCAAAAATTTTCGGGGCAAAGAAAGTTGTAGTATTTGATATCAGTGATGAGCGTCTGGAACTTGCAATGAGAATGGGAGCAGATGCAGTTATCAATACAACGAAAGAGAACTATATAGAAGAAGCCATGGCAATTACCGGGGGTAAGGGCTATGAATATGTATTTGAGACAGCAGGACAGGTACCCACAATGCATATGGCGTTCACTCTTGCTGCAAATAAGGCACATGTATGCTTTATTGGAACTCCACATAAAGATCTTACTTTTACTCCACAGCAGTGGGAGAATATGAATCGTAAAGAGTTTAAGCTTACAGGCTCCTGGATGTCTTATAGTTCTCCGTTTCCAGGTAAGGAATGGGAGCTTACAGCCCACTATTTTGCAACTGGTCAGTTGAAATTTGATCCAGGCTTTATTTATTGCAAGATGCCAATGAGCCAGGCTCAGGATGCTTTTCAGCTTTATAAGACTCCCGGCCTTGTAAAAGGTAAGATCCTTTTAATGAATGAGGAGTGAGAACATGATACTGACGGTGACATTAAATGCAGCCATTGATAAGCGTTATGTGGTAGATGAGTTTAAGACTGGTGAAGTAAATCGTGTTAAGGAATGTACATATGTGCCTGGTGGTAAAGGATTGAATGTTTCAAAACCAGCTTCAATTTATGGAGCTGAGGTTGTTGCTACAGGCTTTGTAGGTGGCCATGCAGGAAATTATATTGAGGAAGCTTTGAAGCCATTTGGAATTAAGAGTGCCTTTTATCATGTTCATGGGGAGAGCAGATCCTGTATTAATATATGGGATGAAGTAAATCAGGTACAGACTGAATTTCTGGAGCCAGGTTTTACTCTTACAGAAGAGGATTTTGCAGGATTTGAAGAGAAATTTTGCAGCCTTGTAAAAGATGCCAAGGTAGTAGCTATGTCAGGAAGTGTTCCTAAGGGACTTAACGGAACTGCATACCAACGTCTTGTGAAGATTGTGAAGGATGCAGGAATTCCAGTTATTTTGGATACAAGTGGTAAGCTTCTGGAAATGGGAATTGAAGAGGCGCCGACTATGATCAAGCCCAATATTGATGAGATTCGAATGCTTACAGGGAAGAATTGTGAGGACATTCAGGATATTATAAAGGCTGCGAAGGATATACATGCTAAAGGTGTAGAAATAGTGGCAGTTTCTCTTGGCGCGGATGGTTCTCTTGTAGTAGGAAACGAAGGAATTTATCGTGCGCATGTGCCGAAAATAAAGGCAGTAAATACAGTTGGTTGTGGAGATTCCATGATTGCTGGTTTTGCCCTGGGACTTGCTAAGGGTCTTTCTCTTGCAGAGACATTAAGGCTGGCAAGTGCTATTTCAGCAGCTGCGGCAATGCGCGAGGAGACAGGCTTCTTTGTAATGGAGGATATGGAGAAACTGCTTCCACAGATTAAAATTAAGAAATTATAATGCCAAGGAGGATAAAATAATGACAATGATTGATCCAGCAATTGTTCCCCAGAGAATTCTTTATACTGGTGCTAAGATGCCGGCTGTAGGTATGGGAACCTTCGGAAGTGATCATGCGGACGCAGAAGCAGTCGCTGCTTCTGTAGCAGGTGCTATTCGTGTGGGATACCGTTCCTTTGACTGCGCTGCATGCTATGGAAACGAAGATATGATCGGAAGAATTTTTGCAGATGCGTTTGCCCAGGGCGAAGTGAAAAGAGAAGAGCTTTTTATTGCGTCTAAAGTATGGAATGATATGCATGGTGATGGAGATGTTCTGATTGCTTGTGCGAAGACTTTAAAGGATCTGAAACTTGATTATCTGGATATGTACTATGTTCACTGGCCATTTCCGAATTATCATGCACCACATTGTGATGTAGATTCCAGAAATCCTGATTCTAAGCCGTTCACAGTAGAACGTTTTATGAAGACATGGCGCCAGATGGAGCGGCTGGTGGATATGGGACTTACCAGACATATTGGTATGTCGAATATGACAATTCCGAAACTGGAAGCAGTTCTTCCTCTTTGCAGAATCAAACCGGCAGCAATTGAGATGGAACTTCATCCTTGTTTTCAGCAGCCGGAGTTGTTTGATTATTGTAAGAAACATGGAATTGAAGTAGTTGGCTTCTGCCCAATTGGTTCCCCTGAGCGTCCGGAGCGTGATAAAATGCCGGAGGATATTGCAGACATTGAGTTACCGGAACTGAAAGCAATTGCATCAGCGCATGGGGTTCATCCGGCAGTTATCTGCATTAAATGGGCTGTACAGAGAGGGGCGTCTCCAATTCCGTTTTCATTAAAAGAGAAAAATTACACCATGAATCTGAAATGTGTTACAGAGGATCCTCTGACAAAAGAAGAAATGGAAATCATCCGTTCTTTGGATAAGAATAATCGTCTGATTAAGGGACATGTATTTCTATGGGAAGGTGCAAAGGACTGGCACGATCTCTGGGATGAGGATGGTGTAATTGTAAAATAATAAGTGCAAATTGGTACAAAAGCTGCAGAGTATATAAGAAATTATAACTTTGCAGCTTTTTTTTCTACAGGAGAGTTTGTTTAGTTTGCTTAAAGCTACGGGCTGTGATAATATAATATTTAGACTAAATTGATAGAAAGGCATGTGTTAATGGGCATGGGGAGGTCAATATACACGTGCTATGTTATAGAAAGGAAAAGCAAAAACTATGTATCGAATTTTACTTGTAGATGATGAAATCCTGGTGCGTGATGCTATTAAGGAGAACATTGACTGGAAGTCTATGGATTGCGAGCTTGTAGGAGACTGCGAGAATGGAAAGCAGGCAGTAGATTTTGTGCAGAATCACCCGGTAGATATTGTTCTCACGGATATCCTTATGCCATACATGGATGGAATGGAACTGAGTCATTTCCTGCATGATAATTATCCGGAAATCGTAATTGTAATCTTCAGTGGATTCGGAGAGTTTGAATATGCCAAGAAGGCAATCCAGTACAATGTGAGCGAATACATGCTGAAGCCCGTAACTGCCATGGAACTTCGTGAAGTAATAGGAAAAATGAAGGAGAAGGTTGATCAGCAGCGTAAAGAAAAAAAGAAAATAGAATCTCTTACAAAGACTTCTCAGGATTATCACAAGAATGCCCTGGTGATTCGTTCCAAGGCAATTGAGTCACTGGTAAGCTGTACAAGAGATGTGAAGGAGAGTCTGTCCGAGCTTGAAGAGATGGGAATCCACTTGGATGCAGCATCCTATCGCGTTGCAGTTTTTGATATGGATCTTTTTTCTGATATTCATCAGATTGATATGGAAAAACGCCAGGAAAGTGCATTAATGGCGTTTGTTCTGTTTAATGTGGCAGATGAAATCGTAACTAACCGGAAGGCAGGAATTGCTTATCAGGAAGGAAATAACAGGGTGTGTATTCTCTTTATGGGAAATCACAGCAGGGAGTTTTCTTCTGAAATCCAGGAAATCTGCAGGGAGATCCAGGATAAAGTTAAAGAAGTAATCGGTATTGAGGTTTCTACCGGAATAGGAGGCTGGGTAAGAAGTCCTGGAGAAACAATCCAATCACATCAGCAGGCTGAAAAGGCTATAGAGCTTCGTTATTTACTTGGAGGAAATTTGCTTATTGATACAGAGACTCTGAACCCTAAGAGAAACCTTTCTTTACAGAAGCCTTTAAGTGATATGATAGATGGAATCAAGAAGGGCGATGAAGAGAAGATGAATCAGGCTCTTGCAGTTATGAAGTCTGAAATTAAGAAAGCAAGAGTGGATAAGAGTCAGGCTTGTGTTTGCTTGCAGATGATCCTTCGTCATGCAGGCAGTTGTTGGGAATCTCTTTCAACCGAGGATGAAGATTTATTCCATAAGCGGGAAATCCTCATAGGAAAGTTAACAGAAAAGAAAACCTTCAGGGAGGCTTTCAAAATGGCAGAAGAGTATGTTCATGAGGTATTCGAACGTTGTTCTTCCCTGAACAGTTCCAGCGGTCAGAAGCAGGCGGTACTTGCTATGGAATATATCCGTGAGCATTATGCGGAGCCGGAATTTGGATTAAACGATATCTGTTCTTATCTAAATATAGGTACCAGCTATTTCAGCACGGTTTTTAAGGAGGCTACAGGAGGAACGTTCCTGGAATTTCTCAGTAAGATCCGCATGGAGAAAGCTAAGGAACTTTTGGAGCAGACAACCTTCAAGAATTATGAAATTGCAGAAATGGTAGGCTTTTCAGATCCTCATTATTTTGGAATTTCTTTTAAGAAAATGACAGGGAAAACCCCGACAGAATATGCAAGGGAAAAAAGAACCATATGAAAAGAAATACACTGGTAACAGGTATATTTATAGGAATTTTACTTTTGACAGTCATAGGATACCTGTATATGAACCAGAATAAAAAGTGTCAGAAGCAGTTGTTTGCAATGGACACGTATATGGAATTTACTGCTTACGGAAGAAATAGCGAGAAAGCAGTAGATGCAGCCATGAAAGAAGTCCAGAGATTAGATGAAATGTTATCAGCCCAGAATGGGAATAGTGAAGTTTACGCGTTAAATGAGCAAGGAAGTCTTGTGGTGTCAGATGAGCTGTTTTCTATTATAAAGAGAGGAAAAGAAATCTTTCAGGAAACAGAAGGTCTTTTTGATGATACGATTTATCCGGTGATGAAATTATGGGGCTTTCCAACCGGGGACTATCATGTTCCGTCAGCTTCCAGGATCAAAGATGCACTGGCATTAGTAGATGGAGAAAAAGTTGAAATTCAGAACCAGGGATTACAAAATCAGGTAACTTTAGGCCTGAATCAGCAGATTGACCTTGGTGGAATTGCCAAGGGCTATACAGGTCAGAACCTTACTGAAATTTTTCAGGAATATGGTGTTGCTTCTGCTTTGGTTTCCCTTGGGGGAAATATTCAGGCTATTGGCGCAAAGCCCAACGGCAGCAGTTGGAAGGTTGGAATTCGAGATCCAAAAGGTGGACAGCAGGATTTTGTTGGCATTTTATCAGTGAAAGACCAGGCAGTGGTTACTTCTGGTGGTTATGAACGGTACTTTGAAGAAAATGGGCAGACTTATATCCATATTGTGGATCCGAGAACGGGATATCCGGTTGTCGGAGATTTATTGTCAGTTACCATTGTAGCAAAGGATGGAACCCTTGCTGACGGAATGTCTACGGCACTTTATATCATGGGCTTTGAGAAGGCCTGTCAGTTCTGGAGAATGCATAGGGATGAATTTGATATAATTCTGATTACTACAGATAATAAAATTTATATTTCGGATAATCTTAAAGAGAATTTTCAGTCAGAGCAGGACTGGGAGGTTTTGGAGGAAAACATTCAATGAATGAAAAGAGCAGAGAACGAAAACTTCTGAAAGGCTTTAAAAGTATTCAAAGTACCATATTTGCAGCTATTTCTGCTCTGGTTCTCTGTGCGGTTCTTGTGGCAACTGTAATATCGGTGCGCTATACTACTTCTACAATTTATGAGAATTCCACTATTTATACGCAGACGATCATAAAGCAGCTGAATCAGAATATAGATTCGTATATCACTTATATGGATAACATTGCTTCCGTTATTGCCAAAAGCCAGGATGCTTATCAGCTTTTATATCAGCAGATCGGGGAAGATGAGGCAGCAAAGGAAGGACACAGAAAACGTCTCCTGGAGCAATTTAGTACAATTCTGAAGGGGCGTGAAGATATCTGTAATATCGGAATTGTACAAAAGGATGGCATTATGCTTATTAACAGCGGATATCAGGCAATTAATCCGGATTTGGATCTTTCCACTCAGGAATGGTATACCAATGCAGTTGATAATTATAACAAGTATTGTCTTAGTTCTTCCCATGTACAACATGTGATCAAGGGTCAGCGTCCCTGGGTGATTACTTTAAGCCGTGAAGTACATAATTTTTACGGAACCGGGAACAGTGATGGAGTTGTATTTATTGACCTGAATTATAGTGCTATAAGTGAACTTTGTGATCAGAATAGTATCGGAGATAAGGGCTATGTATTTATTCTGGATGAAAATGGAAATATTGTTTATCATCCAAGCCAGCAGCAGTTATACAATGAACTTCAGACGGAAAATATTGACATTGTAATGAATGCGGATTCAGATACGGTGGTAACAGGCGAGGGAGCAGATGAAAAAATATATACGCTTTCCCGGTCGGAGACTACAGGATGGACCATTGTGGGCTGTATGAACATGGCAGAGCTTTTAAAGAACAGCAGGGAGGCAAATAATATTTATGTTATGACTGCAATTGTGCTGGTTGCCATTGCTATGGCTATTTCCAGCTTTATTGCCCGCAGTATTACCCTTCCGATTCAGAAACTGCGAGATTCCATGGAGCGTGTACAGGAGGGGGATTTTAAGGCAGCGGATGATCTGGTTGTTCCCTCTCAGAATGAGATTGGAAGCCTCACAACATCTTTTCATGTAATGACCCATAAAATCGAAGATCTGATGGCACAGAATGTTCGGGAACAGGAGCTGAAGCGCAAGAGCGAACTGAAGGCTTTACAGTCCCAGATCAATCCTCACTTTCTGTATAATACGCTGGATTCTATTATCTGGATGGCTGAGGGAAAGAAATATGAAGATGTAGTGGTGATGACAGCTTCTCTGGCCAGGCTTTTACGTCAGAGTATCAGTAATGAGGATGAGACGGTTCTTATTGGTCAGGAGATTCAGTATGTAAAAAGCTATCTTACGATTCAGAAAATGCGTTATAAGGATAAACTGGAATTCGAAATTAATGTGGATCCTGTAATTAACAGTGTGCATATTGTAAAGCTTGTGCTTCAGCCTATTGTGGAAAATGCAATTTATCATGGCCTGAAATATAAAGAATCTAAGGGAATGCTGATCATAAACGGATATCAGAAAAACAAAAATGCAGTAATTGAGATAACGGATGATGGAGTTGGAATGGATGAGGAGACTTTAGGACGTATTTTTGAGAAGCATAAGGTCAATTATCGGTCTAATGGTGTTGGCGTATATAATGTTCAGCGGAGGCTTTCTATGTACTATGGAAAGGAATATGGCCTGCGTTATGAGAGCAAATTAGGAATTGGTACTACGGTCACAGTAGTGATTCCTATAGATCAGGAGGAACATCATGAAAAAGCGTAAACAATGGTTTATGTTGGTGGGTATAACATTGGCCGTGTGCCTGATCTTTGGAGGGATGCTGTATATTCGCCAAAAAAATTTTAGTAAAAAGTGGTCATTAATTTATATTCCAAAAACAGAAGACGGAACCAATGACTTTTGGACTTCTCTGATCTCAGGTACCAGAATGGCAGCGCAGGAATGCGGTGCTGATCTGGAAGTGATGGCCCCTGAAAGAGAACAGGATGTAGAAGTACAGAACAGACTTTTGCAAAAAGCAATTGAAAAAAATCCTGATGCAATCTTATTTTCTCCATCCAGCTTTGATGCTTCAGATGAATTGCTGCAGGAGGCAAAAGAAAAAGGAATTAAGATCACTTTCATTGATTCCTATACAGAAAATAACATTCAGGATATGACAGTTGCCACAGACAATCTTGAGGCAGGAAAGATGCTGGGAGAATATGCAAGAACTCTTCTGAACGAGGATTCCAAGATTGCTATTGTTAGCCATGTGAAGGGAGTATCCACAGCAATTGAGAGAGAGAAAGGCTTCCGCGAGGGGTTGGGAGACTATAATAAAAATGTAGTAGATGTAGTTTATTGCAATTCTTTGTTTGATAAGGCATCTCAGCTTGCAGAAGAGCTGATGAAGAGGTATCCGGATCTGGAAATGATCGCAGGAATGAATGAATATTCCGCTGTAGGTGCAGCACGTGCAGTTCAAAGGCAAGAAAAGGAGAACAAGATCCAGGTAGTGGGAGTGGACAGTTCCCAGGAGGCCGTGCAGCTTATGGAGAAGGGCGTTTTTAAGGGAATTGTTGTTCAGAAAGCATTTAAGATGGGATATCTTGGGGTAACGGAAACTGTCCGTATGCTTCAGGGCAAGCCATACGATGAGAATGTAAATTCCGGATGCCAGCTTGTAACTCCAGAGAACATGTATTCCAGCGAGATCGAAAAATTGATTTTCCCATTTAATACTTTAAAATGACATACTGTAAATTTTTAACCTTTTTCTGTAAAATATTCTATTACAATTATGCGAAATTCAAGGTATTATATAGAAAACGCAGAGAGTGCAAAGGTTACTGCTCAGCATAAGCTTGCGAATGCAGGCTGATGAGGGAACTGAACAGTAACAAAAAATTAAGGAGGGTGAAAAGTTGGAAAAGTTAAAACAAAATCCAATTGTGAAAAAGCTCGGCCTGAACAGAATCCTGCTTGCATGTATTCTGGTTCTCATGTTCGTAGTTTTCAAGGTGGTACTCGGAAGTAAATTCCCTGTAGGCGACAGCATTAAATCCACTTTAAACTATGTATACTTCCTGGGCTTCTTATCACTTGGAGTAACATTCGTAATCGCAACAGGAGGAATTGATTTCTCCATCGGACCGGTTATGTTCTGCTGTGCACTGGTATCCGGTTACTGCATGAATTCTTATGGAGTTCCTTGTGCAGCTGCCATGGTGCTTTGCGTACTCATCGGTCTTGCATTTGGTATATTTAATGGATGGCTGGTTTCCTATATGTCAGTTCCGCCATTTATTGTGTCCATGGCTTCCATGAACATTGCAAAAGGAATTGCTTCCGTATTTACCAAGACTCAGTCAGTCAGCTGGCCACAGAGTTCTGATCCGGTAAACGGATGGTTCCGTAACAT
>CAKRRG010000050.1 GCA_934394545.1 uncultured Blautia sp. | reverse complement strand
AATAAACATGCTGAGCCTTGGAAGGTCACGGTGGTGGATACTGGTCTGAATACCCAGACCGGTGGGCGAGTGAAGCGGGTTAGGGACTATATTGGAAACGAGCCTTTTATGCTCACCTATGGTGATGCAGTGGGTGACGTTAATATTACGGAGTTGGTCAATTTCCATAAGGCTCATGGTAAGATCGGCACGATGTCTATGTACAATTTCGGACAGAATAAGGGCGTTGTGGAAGTTGGCGCTAACGGTGTGATTGATGCATTCCGGGAGAAATCCGACATGGATGGTGACCTTATTAATATTGGGTTTATGGTCTTTCAGCCGGAATTGTTTGATTTGATTGAAGGCGACTCTACCGTATTTGAAAAAGGTCCGCTGACCAAACTGGTTGAGCAGAAAGAATTGGTAGGATATATCCACAAAGGTTTCTGGCAGTGTATGGATACGTTGCGGGAAAAACAGAAACTGGAACAGCTTTGGGAAGCAGGTAATGCGCCTTGGAAAGTGTGGGAGGAATAATGAATACGTTTGATTTGAGCTTTTATAAAGGAAAAAAAGTCTTTGTTACCGGACATACCGGCTTCAAGGGTTCCTGGCTGTGCAAGATTCTTGCAAATGCGGGGGCAGTTGTCACGGGTTATTCGTTGAATCCGCCTACCAGCCCTTCTCTATTTGAGATTGCTGGGATTGAGCAGGATGTGCATTCTGTGATTGGCGATATCCGTGATTACAAAGCATTAAAGACCGCTTTTGATGAAGCTCAGCCGGAAATTGTGTTGCATTTAGCAGCACAGCCCATCGTTCGTGATAGCTATAAAGATCCTGCCTATACATATGAAACAAATGTAATGGGCACAGTGAATATTCTGGAATGTGTGCGCAATAACAGCTGCGTGAAATCTTTTCTGAATGTGACAACTGACAAGGTTTATCTGAACAAGGAATGGGCTTGGGGTTATCGGGAGAATGAAGAATTGGACGGTTATGATCCGTACTCCAATTCCAAATCTTGTTCTGAACTGGTCACACACTCTTATAAAAATAGCTTCTTTAACGATAATCATGTTGCTATTTCTACTGCTCGTGCAGGCAATGTGATCGGTGGTGGCGATTTTGCGAATGATCGCATTATTCCAGATTGCATCCGTGCTGCAATCAAGCAGGAAGATATTGTAGTAAGAAATCCGTTCTCGACCCGTCCGTATCAGCACGTTCTGGAGCCGCTGTATGCCTATCTGATGATTGCTGCAATGCAGTATCAGGATGCAAAATATGCAGGCTATTATAATGTTGGCCCTGATGACGTTGACTGCTTCCAGACAGGGGCGCTGGTTGATTTGTTTGTGAGCAAGTGGGGCGATGGCATGAAATGGGTCAACCGGTATGACGGTGGCCCCCATGAAGCGAACTTCTTGAAACTGGATTGCTCCAAGTTGAAGACCACCTTTGGCTGGAAGCCCCATTGGAATCTCGATACGGCGATTGAGATGGTCGTAGAATGGAGCAAGTGCTGGGTAGAAGGCGGAGACATTCGCGTATGTATGGATAACGAAATTGCTGCTTTTTTGTCGGTGGGAGAATAATATGAAAAATGTGATTGTTACCGGTGCCAACGGTTTTATTGGCAAAACTTTGGTGAATGCATTGCTGGAAAAAGGCTATCATGTGGTAGCTTTAGACATTCGTTTTGATGATGTTCTGGCAAATGACGATCGGGTCACTTGTGTAAGCGTGCTGAATAAGGAAGTTTCGGAACTGGCAAAGGAGATTCCCACGGAGGATTACATGTGCTTCTTCCATCTGGCGTGGGCTGGGACTTCTGGCCCGGCGCGTGCAGACTATGCAGTTCAGTTGAACAATGTAAAGCTGGCGTGTGATTATATCAAACTCTGTGCTGAAGTCGGCTGCAAGCGTGTGGTTTATGCTTCCAGTATCAATGAGATGGAAACCTATGAATACCTCCAGTCGGATGATATTGAACCTGCCGGTGGTTATATTTATGGCACAGGTAAACTTGCTGCTCATCTAATGGGTGAGACGGTTGCAAAATTGAATGGTGTAGAGTTTATCCCGGTCATTATCACGAATATCTACGGCGTTGGCGAAAAATCTGCCCGGATGATCTACACTTCTATCAACAAACTGGTGCACAAGGAACACTGCTCTTTCACTGCAGGCTATCAGACTTATGACTTTATCTATATCACTGATGCAATCAATTCCATTATTGCAGTTGCTGAAAAGGGCAAGGCATTTAACCGGTACTATATTGGCTCCGGTGAACCCAAGCCTTTGCGGGAATTCCTGTTGGAAATGCGGGATATTGTGGACCCGACAGCAGAAATCGGACTGGGAGACATCCCCTTTAAGGGCGTAGACATTTCCTACAGCCAGTTTGATTTAAAAAAAGTGGAAAAAGATACGGGCTATATCAATCAGATTCCTTTTGCAGAAGGTATCAAAATGACGGCTGACTATATTAGAAGAGAAATGTAATATTTAGAGGGAGGAAAAGCGGATATGGAGCAGACCGTAAAATGTATGCGTTTCCCTGAAATTGACATTGCAAAGGGAATAGGCATTCTTCTGGTCGTGCTTGGTCACGCCGTACCGGATGCAAATACGGGAATTCAAAATATGTTCTGGGCTGCGGCTTTTAATTGGATTTATTCTTTTCACATGGCGCTGTTTATGACAATGGCAGGCGTTTTGTTTTTTCGAAAAGCGGTAGCCTGCCAATCATGGAAGGAAAAATGTAGGGAGTTGAAAAACAGGGGGGGGGAGATTGCTTGCGCCGTACCTTTTTTATTCTCTGTTAATATTGGCAGCCAAGCTGGTATTTTCCTCGTTGAGCAGAGAAGCAATTTCCGCCCGGAGCATTATTGAGATATTGTTTGGAAACAGTCCATGCGGGAATATGTGGTTTTTATGGACGTTATTTTCCGTAAGCGCGATTGTTTTGCTCGTCCCTAAAAGTAATTGGTTTCCGCTGCCTTTGTTGATTGTTTCCACGGCTCTTTACTTTTTACAGAACATAGATATCGGAAATATGGATTTTGGCATAGGGAAAATCTGCAATATGCTTGTATGGTTTTCTTTGGGAATGCTGCTGGGGAAGAATACAGATAAACTGAACACTCTTCATAAATGTAGTACATCAACGAAGGCTTTACTAATAGTCAGCATCGTTCTAGTACAGATTTTAATATTGAAAATACGTCCGAATACTGCATTTCCGCTTATTTTTAAATATCTCACGGCGGTTTCTGGCATAGCATTGACGATTGCTGTCAGCATCCTTTGTGCAGAGCGCGAGGGAAAGCTGGCAAATATTCTTCAGCGCCTCGGAAAAAACAGCATGTGTATCTATGTGTTTTCATACTTTGTTCAGACCCCAGGTGTTACGCTTTATCGAAAGTTTGGCTCCTGTGGAATTCCTTATCATATATGGGTAATTGCCCTGACGGTGTTTGCCTTGCTGTTTGCAGACATTATTACAAAAATCATTAGAAAAAATAAAGTATTAAGGTTTATATTGTTAGGTGAAAAATGATGGTACAAAAATTTGATTTTCAGGAACTTGATCTGAAGGGTGCGTATTTGATCAAGCCCTTCTATGCAACGGATAATCGGGGTGGTCTGATCAAGGACTACAATGTGGACACGTTCAAGACAAATGGGATTGACCATGATCTGAAGGAAGTGTTCTACACAATCTCTAAGCGCGGTGTTATTCGGGCAACTCATTTTCAGCTGGTGAAACAGCAGGCTAAGCTGGTGCGCTGCATTTCGGGTCATGTCTATGATGTTATCGTTGATTTGCGCCCGGATTCTCCCACGTTTGGCCAGTGGCGTGGTTTCCACCTGACAGGCGAAAACACCAATATGCTGCTGGTGCCGCAGTTCTTTGGCCATGGATATCTGGTCATTGAGGATTCTGTGGTCAGCTATAAGTGCGCCGAAGTTTTCTATGGCGAAGGCGACTCTGGTATTATGTATAATGACCCGGATATTGGCATCGAGTGGCCTTTTGAGCTGATTGGTGGAAAAGAAAATCTGATCATCAGCGAGAAGGATTTGAACTTGATGAGCTTTAAAGATTACGGAAGAATGTGCGATGAATAAAAAGAAGAGTCTCTTATTTGTTGTTTCACAACTATCTACGGGAGGTGCCGAGAGAGTTGTTGCAACTCTAGCAAGTTATTTTGCTTCTATCGGACATCCGGTTTTTCTAATCGTTTTTAGAAAAGTAGAGAATACATATCCGATCGACAACAATGTCAAAATTTACCATTTGAAAGAAAAAGAGAATAAAATCCTAAAGCTTTTAGAGCGAATTATTTATATCAGAAAATTCATTAAGGAACATAACATTGATGACTACATAACATTCGAGAATTTCTACGGGATTACTTGTTCCTTTGGAAACCGTGTTAATTACATTACCTCAATGAGGAATGATCCTAGGAATGACAGAGTTTCTATTTTAGAGCGGATGGCAAGATATTTAAATTTTCGATATGCCAAATATGTTGTGTTTCAAACGGAGGAAATAAAAAAATATTTTGGAGAATCGATTCAGAAGCATGGAATTGTTATACAGAATCCAATAAAAAGCGACTTGCCAGAATATCATGGAAGCAGAAAAAAAGAAGTAGTTGCAGTCTGTAGATTAGAGCCGCAAAAAAATATCCCTATGATGTTGAACGCCTTTTTGACTTTTTCAGGAGAACACAAACTATATCAATTGAAAATATATGGTGATGGTTCTCTGAAATCCAATATTGAGAAGCTGATATGTTCTATGGGGCTTCAGGATAAAGTTCAGCTTATGGGCTTTCAAAGTAATATAGCAGAGCAAATCAAAATGGCAGCTATTTATGTTTGCTCTTCTGACTATGAGGGCTTATCGAACTCAATGTTAGAAGCTATGGCAATTGGTATTCCGGTAGTTACCACAGATTCATCTGGTGGTGGAGCAAGAGAGGTTATTGAGAATGGTGTTAATGGCTTTTTGGTTCCTGTAAATGATTATGTCAGCATGGCGTCATGTATGGGATTAATTGCAGACCATGAAGATATTGCGCAGAAGATTTCAATGAAGGCTGTTGAAATCAGAACTAGGCTATCGGAAGAAGAAGTTTGTAGACAATGGGACATGATTCTGTAATTGATGGAGGAAAGAATATGGCCGCGATATCAGTTGTTATGCCGGTTTATAATACAGAAAAATATGTGGGAAAAGCCATAGAGAGTGTATTAAACCAAACAATGACGGATTTTGAATTTATTATTATTGACAATGGTTCGCAAGATAATTCGGGCAATATTATAGATGCCTATGCTAATAAAGATCCTAGAATTCATGTTATCCGCAATCAAGAAAATGTATATATTGCCGAAGCCAGAAATGCTGCAATTGCAACAGCAACTGGAGAATACTTATGTCTAATTGATTCGGATGACTGGGTTGAATCTGATATGCTTGAGATAATGTATGCAAAAGCAAGGAAAACTGATGCTCAGTACATTGTAGCTGGTTACTACATGGAATATTATCAACAAGGAAAAAAACGTAGTTATGAAGTGCGTCCAGATGATAGATTTTTTACACAGTTAGAATTCCGGCAGAATGCAATCAACTATTTAACAAGGTCATTATTGACTGTGCCTTGGAATAAATTGTACAGTTTGAAATATATAAGGGATCACCATATTTGCTTTAGAAATACGAAATTGGAAGATCACCATTTTAATATGGACATGATTATGGATGTTGAACGAGTGTATATGGTCGGGAAATCCTTTTACCATTATAATCGTTCTCGACCGGGAACTGATTCTCAAGTAGTCTATAACAAATTTCTCACGCAGAAAAAAAGAGATCATTTTGAACATACATTACAGGTATATAAGCACTGGGGAATTCATGACTCCTACACGATGAATGAACTTTATGTTTACCATGCATCGCGGATGATTGAATGCGTTTCCGAGGCGGTCTGCAATGTCAACAATGATAAAATGGCTCGAAATTTGGAACTTAAGAGAATACTAAACGATCAATATACTGTGTTGGCAGTAAATAATGCCAAAATGCCTTCCCTGAAGTTGAAATTATGTGTTCTTCCAATCAAGTGGAAAAGTGAACTGCTTTGTACAATGATGGGAAAAACCATTGGATTTGTTAAGAAGAATTTTTCTGATTTGTTTTATCGTATGCGCTCACACATCGCACAGAAGGCTATAGCGAAAGGATAATGACAAAACATGAAGATATTAATGGTAAATAAGTTTTTCAGAATTGTTGGGGGATCGGATACATATTGTTTTGCGCTAAGTGATGCACTTAAAGCAGCAGGGCACGAGGTCGTTTTTTTTTCGATGAAAGATAGTAGAAATCTACCTTGTGACAATGAATCTGATTTTGTAGAGAATATTGATTATAATACTACAAACAAGTTAAAAAAAATAAAGTATGCAGTTAAGTATATTTATTCGCTTGAAGCGAAAAGAAAAATTGCGGCAGTTCTGGATCGCGAAAAACCAGATGTTGTTCATTTGAACCATATTCATCACCAAATTACCTTATCGGTAGTTGAGGAAATTTCAAAACGAAATATTCCGATGGTTTTTACATTGCACGATGTAATATGCGCATGCCCCAATTATATGATGCTTGCGAATGGACACATTTGTGAAAAGTGTATGGATGGACATTATTATCACTGTGTGAGTGAAGCGTGTGTAAAGGGGTCGAGGGTTAAAAGCTTTCTTGCAATGGTTGAAGCTTATAATTATAAGCGAATGGGAGTATATAATAAAATTGACCTCTATATATCACCCACTAGCTTTTATAAGAAAAAGCTAACAGAGGCGCATTTCACTAATAGTCCTATTGTTCATATGAGGAATCTTCTTCCAATGAATACTCAATACGAGGTGTCTAAGGAGAGAAAAGATTATTGTCTGTATTTTGGCAGGTTGTCAAGAGAAAAAGGAATTATTACGCTCATCGAGGCTTTGTCGCAGTGCAGGGCGATACCTAAGTTGCTGATTGTTGGTGAGGGGGAACTTCGTGATGAGGTTGAAAAACTAGTGATTAGCAAGGGTTTGAAAAAGCAGGTAATGCTTTTAGGATATAAATCAGGGAAAGAATTGAAAGATATTGTTCAGGGAGCAAAATGTGTTATTTTGCCTAGTGAATGGTATGAAAATGGACCATATGCAATTGAAGAAGCAATGGCCTGCGGAACCCCAACGATTGTCTCAAGTAATGGCGGATTGCCAGAAGCGGTAGAAGATGGAGTAACGGGTTTTATATGTGAACCTTGTAATCCGAAGGATTTGGCAAAGAAGATAGATATGCTATATGCATTAGATGAAAAGCAGTATTTCAAGATGTGCAAAAATGCAGTTGAAAAGGCGCAAAGGGACTTTAGTGCTGAGATGTATGTTTCTAATATTCTAAAACTGTATCAGGAGTTAATTAGAAAACACGAAGAATGAGGGAGTATAATTTTGAAAACAAAGAAAGTATATGCACTACATCCATGGATAGACTCATTGGAGAAGTTACTAGAATACATATGCATAGGAGAAACATCTATAAATTTTATTTGGGACCCCGTAAATCCTGACTATGTTTTTGTTAGTGAACATATTTACCTTAAAAAAGAATACTATAAAAAATTCTTGAAACTCTACAACAATGAGCGGGTTTTCATATTCTTTGCAGGGGAATGTATCGCTCCCGATTTGAATATGTTTGATTATGCCGTGGTTTTCAATAGAAAGTTAAAATGTGATGATAGAATCGCGAGGATTCCTGCAATGTTTTTTCATCAAAAGGGAGAACGCATATTAAGAAACACACTTTCAATTGAAGCGGCAAAAAAAGAGTTGGTGAATAAGACGGGTTTTTGCAATTTTCTTTACAGTAATGGGAATGCGCATCCAATGAGGGACCGGATTTTTTATAAGATTAACGAGTATAAAAAGGTTGACTCTTTGGGAGCACATTTACGGAATGTAAAAGTGGATGGAAAACGCGGAATGTATGACTGGAGTAAAGGCGGAATTGGAATTAAGTCGAGATATAAGTTTTCTATAGCTGCCGAAAATGCAACTTACGAAGGTTATGTTACGGAGAAACTTATCACAAGCTTGCAAGCACATACGGTTCCAATTTACTGGGGTGATCCATGTGTACTGGAAGAGTTTAATGCAGAATCCATTATTTACTGCAATGAATATGAGACACTAGATGAAGTCCTAGAAAAGGTGAAAGAAGTCGATGAATCTGATGAGTTGTGGGTGAAAAAAGTATCCGCTCCGTGGCAAACAACAGAACAGGTTAGGAAGCAAGAAAAAGAACTTGAAGAGTATCGCAATTTTTTAGCTGAAATTTTTAGCCAGAACCTGAGAGACGCAAAACGCATTGGATTTGGTACATATCCCAAGCAATACAGAATATGGTATGCAAGAGGGTTCAGACTTACATGTTCAGAGATATGGACGAAAATTCGCAGAAAATTTGAAAGACATGCTTAGATCAGGAAAAGGTGAGGTGCAGAGTGCATGCTTTTTAAGGTTACTCGAAAGCTTATTGACACAATTATGAAAGTGAATCCCCAAAAAAGGGCGAGAAAACTGGGAGTCCATTTGGGGGAAAACTGTAGAATTGGAAATGCTGAATGGGGATCTGAGCCCTGGTTAATATGGATTGGTGATCATTCGGAATTGTCTTTTGATGTTGCGTTCATCACGCACGATGGGGCAACATGGGGATTTAGAAATCAAGAACGATATAGAGACGTTATCCGCTTCGGGAAAATAGTTATTGGAAATAACTGCTTCATAGGAGCAAGAAGTACAATAATGCCAGGTGTTACGATTGGTGACAACGCAATAGTCGGGGCTTGTAGCTTGGTGACAAAATCTATACCAGCAAATGAAGTGTGGGGGGGGTTCCTGCACACTATATTTGTAGTACTCAGGAATACGCTGAAAAATGCTTGAAAGAAACCCCTCAGTATGATCCGACGAAAATAAAAACGAATCTGAAAGACGAATTACTCAGAATCTTATAAGTCAGGATAATTGAATTATTATGAATAAAAGAGTTTTTTTCTTTGGTGATATAAATTTCCCTAGGGGAAATGCTGCTGCAAACTATGTGCAGTATATGGCACATGCTCTTATTAGAGAAGAATGGAAAGTAATTGTAGTTGGAACAAATAAGGTGAAAAAGGATTTATCGCAACCCATACGAGGAATTGCCGATGGAATCGAATACATTACTTTTTCTTCAGCAGGGAAATTTAGACAGTTTGAAAAGAAGGATTTGGATTACGTCACTTCACTATTTGCTGTTGACAAAGAAGACTATGCTATTATTTACGGAACAAATCTATTTTTATCGAATTATGTGATTAAGAACTTTGATAAGGGGCATTATGCGTCTTGTGAGGTGGAACTGTATAATTGGAAGCAGTATAATCATTATTTCCTTAATCCAAAGTATATTGTTTATCAAATCGGTAGATTGACGACCTATATGAAGATTAAAAATATGTTTCCTATTAGTACATACATTGAGAAAAAGGAAAAGAGATTTAGATGCAGGACATTGAGATTGCCTCCGATGATTGATAAAAGAATATCCTATGGCAGCATAGATGAAAACAGAGATCGAAGAGAGGTTCGTCATTTCATCTACTCAGGCAGAAAGGCTTCTGGGCTAGAGGATGATGTTGAAGACTTAGTAAAGGCATTGTCACTTTTAGATGCGGAAACATTAAGAAAAAGTGAATTCCATTTCACTGGATTGAATTGTGAATTTTTCAGAAATAAAATCGGATCCTGTTTTGAAAAAAGTTTTTTAGCAGAAAGAGTTTATTTGCACAACTGGATGGAGTATGAGGATTTGAAAAAGCTATATGGAACAATGGATTTCCTGCTGCTTCCTAGAAATATTAATTCGATAACTAAGGCGAATTTTCCAAGTAAAATACCTGAACTTCTCGCGTTTGCTGTTATACCAATTTGTACGGATGTGGGCGATTATACCAGTTTGTATTTACACAATAATGAAAATGCTTTTGTGTTTTCAGGGGCTACACCTGAAAAAATAGCAGATGAAATTAAGAAAGCGACGAAATTGTGTACTACAGATCTAGAAAGAATGAGAAAAAACTGTTTGCGAACAGTCGAAGACACGTTCGATTACAAAAATTGGGGAGAAGTCGTGTCTGGTTTCCTGATTCAGAAATAAAGTTGAGGTTAGCGTGAGGTGTTTTAAATGATAAGTATTGTGACTCCGACATATAATTCGGAGAAATATTTGGAAGAATGCATTCAATCAATTATGCAGCAGGAATACACTGAATATGAACATATCATTATTGATGGTGGCTCAACGGATAAAACTCTTGATATAATAAAAAAGTATGAGGGAAAGTACCACATGAAGTGGATTTCAGAACCGGATAACGGAATGTATGATGCTATCAGTAAAGGGTTTGCAATGGCTAAGGGAGAAATCCTTTGCTGGCTAAATTCAGATGACCGATTTTTCCCGTGGACATTGAAGATTGTTTCCGATGTATTGTCTGACAGTAAAATAATGTGGGTGCATGGTATACCTGCGTATATGACAGAAAAGGGGATTCCCTACCTGAATTACCAGAATGAAAAATGCTATAAACGCGAGATGATTGCGGCGGGCTGGTATGATGGACAGAGAAATGGTTGCATTCAGCAGGAATCAACATTTTGGAAAAAAACACTTTATGATGTCTCCGGGGGGTTGGATGTAAATTATAAAATGGCAGGAGATTTCCATTTGTGGAGAGACTTCGCCAAGTATGCGGATCTCTATACTATAAATACAGTTTTGGCGGCATTCAGAATTCACGCTGGCCAGAAGTCGGCAGCAAGGAGCAAGTATATTGCCGAAATAGGGGAGATTACTGGATTTCAAAAGCTGCTGTGTAAACTAAAATTATACAAGTTGATTAGCAGGAGGATCGAAAGGCGATATGGTAATGATTTTTCCCTTTTAGTTTCTGAAAGAAGTAGGTGATGTTCGTGAGAATTCAAATTGAAAAGAATAAAATCTTACAGTACATATTCCTTTATTTCTTTCTGTTGATACATGGCGCATGGATGTACAGTCTTAATACAAATATTATCCGAAATACTGTAATCTTGGTTTCAATTGTTTGGATTGTTTTAAATTATAGGAAGGTGGAGATCAATCTTTTTTACCACGCGGTACTTGTAGTTGCACTGATGTGTATCCTATCATGGATTCACGGTGAGAAAGGGTTGGTAGATAAATCAGTAGAAGTGGCTGAACAAATATTAATATTGCTTATAACCTTTTTTTGCTGTAAGGAAAAATTTGTTGAACGCTATGTGAGAGTTGTCGCGTTATTTGCTGGCGTTAGCCTTCTGTTTTATGCAATTCAGCTGATTAACCCAAACTTTTTAATGAAAATATTGCCAAGGACAGATGGCTGGGGACAGGGGACACCGTGGGCGACAGCATTTTATGGAAAGGTTTGTTATGTGTATCGAGGTACTTTAGCAGATGCACAGTACAGAAATAATGGAATCTTTTCAGAACCGGGACGCTATCAAATCGTATTGAATACAGCAATTTATTTTTTGCTGATGTTTCCTAAGCTCTTTTCAGAAAACATGGCAAAGGTATATAAGTACCTAGTAGTTTTAATTATTACTCTTTTGACAACCGGTAGTACGAATGGCTACATGGGATTAGGTATAATCTTACTGATGTTTTTTATTAGCAAACAAGCAAAGGGGCAAAGTAAGATAAGGAGAAGGATTGTCAAGGTAGTATTTGTATTTCTGGTGTTATTGATTTTGAATTTTATAGTTGCCGGGAATGACAGCCTGATTGGAATGGTTGTCGTAAATAAAATTTCTGAAATGAATGTGGATGAACTCAGTTCTGGAATGGCTCGACTGAATGTATTAAATGGAGCTGCGGAGGCAATACGAAGGAATCCTCTTATAGGTGTTGGCTTGAATGGAGTGTATTCGATAGTAAACAGGAATGCGAATGTGGGTGGCGGCAAATTTGCCATTTTGGTAGGCGCAGCTGGAATTCCATATGTTCTGTTATTGGTATACCCATATGTTAAACGAGCGTTTAATCGTGGAAGAAATGTTAGTCAGTTCGTATTGTACGTGCTGCTTTTTTTGAACACGGCGTTAAGCCAATCAAGAGAATTATATCCTGCACTTCTAGCGATTCCGCTTGTTATTCAATATGCTTCCTCTATTAGTATCCAAGAGTGGGAGTAGACTGAAAAGCGTTTGAGGAGTTCAAATAATGAAAAAAACTATTATTTTTAAGAATTCATTTGTGGGTTTGGCAACGCAGATATCTGTAATGTTATTCCAGTTTGTAACGAGACGTGTGCTTCTCCAATATTTAGGCATAGAAGTATTGGGGCTAAGTAGTACCTTTGTTTCTATTCTTAGCACGCTATCACTAGCTGAACTTGGATTTGAAAATGCAATTATTTATAGCCTTTACAAACCATTGAATGATAATAATCAGGATAGAATTAACGATATAATGAACATATATAAAGTTATCTATCGAATGGTAGCACTTGTTATTTTGTTTTTATCTTTGTGTTGCGTGCCTTTGATTCCAAGATTGATTACCGGAATGGAAATTACATCCTTTGTGTATGTGGTGTTTGGACTTCAGGCTACCAATACAATTGCATCATATTTATTAGCATACAAAAGAGCATTACTTTATGCGGATCAAAAAGACTACATAACGAAGACAGTTGACTTGATAATTAATGTTATCTGTAATTGCGTGGAAATATATGTAATCGCAAAATTCAAAAGTTATTATTTATACCTGGTGATTTGCATAATACAGACGATAGCCGCGAATAGCATTATCCATCTTTTTTGCAACCGGTTTTATCCATTCTTAAAAAAGAATAAGTTGAATCATCAGTTATTTCGTGAGATTGTCGCATATGTAAAACAGATTATTATTAGTAAGATTGCAGGTTATGTGTATGGTTCAACTGACAATATAATCATTTCAGCAATGGTGAACACGGTCGTTGTTGGACAATTAGTGAACTATACAACAATAACCAAAAGTGTTAGAAGATTGATTGAGGGATTCCTTAAACCTTTGAATCCAATAATTGGCAGAACGATTAATGAAAACGAACGTGGGGATGAAGAAACGCTATTCTTAATGTATAGCCATGTGCGATATTTGATTGCGTGTATGGTTATTATTCCACTATATCTGCTAATTGATGATTTTATTGCAATGTGGATTGGGCAAGAATATATTTTGCCAAAGCTAATTTCGGTTTTGATTTGTGCAGAAATGTATATTTATCTGGTTCATGGAGGAGTAGTAGCTTTTATTAATGGAAAAGGATTGTTTAAATACGAAAAAAATGTAGAGATAATCGGTGCGGCGACAAATATCATTGGATCCGTTGGGCTGGTAAATGTCATGGGTTTGCCAGGTGTATTGCTGGCAACAGTTATTGCACAAATGTTCTATTGGATAGGACGAAGTATAGTATTCTATAAGTTCATTGTTCCTCAAAAGTCAACTCGTTTTTTGAACTATTGGGTATCAAATTTTTGGTACCTGCTTGTTTTTATTTTGGAAGGTCTTGTGGCAGCATCGATTGTATCTCGTATTGCAATAAAGAATCCTGTGATAGAATTCATTGCTAAGGGGTGCATCTGCGAATTGGTGATTACTGGAATGAGTTTCCTTGCATTTATTAGAAATCCAAGTCAAAAACGGATACTTAATACTATATGGAAAAAGTGAGGACGCAAACATATGAATAAACTAGCAGAAAAATTGATTCTCAAAGTATACAACATTGGGTTAGATCAGGGCGTAATTAAGGAAAACCACACATTGACAAACATAAATCTTGATTTATCAAAGAAGCAAAAAAAAGTGTTGGTTGCGTACCTAGAGTATTCATCGGCCTGCGAACGACTTCGGCGAGGTATGACGCACACTAATCAGCCCCGTCTTTTCCAGATTATTAAGACATTTATTGATATGGGTATGATTGTCGACACCTGCTGGTGTCTTGACAGCAAGGCGCGAGAAAATCTTGATTATGAGAGCTATGATATAATTTTTGGATTTGGTTCTGTGTTTCAAGATGCGTGCTTAGCTAACAAGCGTGCGATTAAAATCATTTACATGACCGAAGATCCTTTTTTTATCGCAAGTGCGCGCGAAAAAGAACGGATTGAGTATTATACTCATAGACATCCGGAACAGGCCAATAATCAAGGTATAAAAGATTTTGTTTCCACAAGGGCAGGTGTATTTTATCCTGATGGAATAGAAAATTTGGCAGATTATGTTGTTTGTCAAGGAAATCCTGCTCACTTCGAGAGATTAGGGAAGAAAGTTTATTTTATTGTTCCCAACGCTTTCAAAAATAAAAAATTTACAAATAATCAAATTCATAAGCAGAACAACACATTCGTAATGTTTGGGGCGTCTTCCTTAATTCGCAAGGGAACAGATATTTTAGTCGATGTGTTTTCTCAACATCCTGAGTGGGAACTCTATCTTTGCGATAAGAATATCAGCACTAATCTAAAGAAGATTGGTTATTCTGACCTGCCTTCAAATGTCCACGATTGCGGCTTTATTGATGTAGAGAGTGATGAACTTATTAAGCTTTTCGAGAAGGTTCGATTTATTTTACTTCCTTCTTGTTCGGAGGCACCGTCGTCGGCAGTTTTAACAGGTATGAGGCATGGACTGCTTCCAATTGTAATGCGGGGGATTGGTCTCGATTCCTATCACGAGTTCTGTTCTTATTTTGAGCAGTTCACAGTTGAACATGTTGAATCTGTTATTTCTGAAAATCTTCAGCAAGGAGAAGACTGCTTAAATGAAAAGAGTGAAGCAATCTATAAATACGCTAATCAGAACTTTACAATATCGGCATTTACGCTGCGCCTAAAGAATATAATGTTGGATATTATGGGTGAAGAGCAAAGGTGATGATCTATGGATCAAGGAAAACGATATATAGAGTTAGATGTTATTAAGGGCATAGGAATTCTACTGATGACATTGGGACATATTGGTATAGGTGGTGCATACAGTTTATATACAAGGGCTTTTAATATGCCAATGTTTTTTGTTATATCAGGATACCTTTTTAATTCTGTTACATATAATACTGAAGGAAGCAAAGTAGAAAAGATATGCAAAGGAGTAAGGAAGTATTATTGTAAGTTGATGTATCCGTATTTCCTTTGGTCGATTATCTTAAATGTAATATACATCTTAATTTGCCTGATAGAGAAAGAAACGATACGATGGGAAACTGTTATTCATAGTTTTTGGAGAAATAATGTGACGGACATGCCATTTACAGGACCGTTATGGTTTCTTAGTGCACTGTTTTTTGTGACTTGTATTCATATTGTTGCAGTAACACTTATTTCAGAAAAGATGAGAATTTGTGTCCCTTTACTAATGATGGGAATGACTTTATTTATTTCAGATCAGAAAACAGGATTACCATATTCAATTGATTCGGCAATAATGGCATATGCTTTTTTTTATCTCGGCAATGTGAGCGGCGAAAAGAAAGCAATAGATAAAATAAACAATTATTTGAGAGAGGGGGGGGTGACGCTTTATGGGGTTTTTATTATCTTCTTTGCTATAAATTTTGTCTCTATCTGGAAAAATGATGGAATTAATGTGCGAACAGTAACTTACGGCGATTCACTACTGTCTATGTACGGAAATGGTATTATTGCGACAATATTGTATTACTGTATAGCTCGATTTTTAGTAAAGAAATGGACGCATTTAGTACAGGTACTTACGGACATTGGAAAAGACTCAATGATATATATGGTTTTTAATTCTGTAGCTGTATTATTATCAAAAAGACTAATGCCGTTTTTGGGAGTAAACGCTATAACTAAGTTGATTTCTCTCTGTGTAGTTCTTGCGTTTCTCAAGTTGCTTTGTATATTCTTTCATAAGAGGAAGCTCATGGCTTTATTTGGAAGATCTTAAAATCATATTTTTGAAGAGTTAATTATTTATGTGGGGGATTGAGTACGAAAGTGCAGAGAAACCAGTATTTTGATTATGTAAAGGGAATAACAATAGTGCTAGTTGTTCTAGGGCATTGTATACAATTTGGCTCGGGAAGTGCTTATCTGCAAAATTTGAGATTCTATGATAATGAAATCTATAAATTCATTTATGGATTTCATATGCCTTTACTGATTTTTATAAGCGGCTTCTTTTTTGCCAGAACTAGAAATAAAAACGATACATTCAGCCTGCTATTGAAGAAAATTAAAACCATTTTCATCCCGATTCTTTGTTGGAATACGGTTGGATATATTCAAAAATGCGCTATCGGGATAACAAACTTTACAATAAAGGGATATCTTTTGACACTAGTTTCGGAGTCTTGGTTCTTATGGGCGTTACTAGTGTGCATGTGTGTGGACTTACTAATTTTTAGGTGCTCAAAATACGGTGTACTAATTGCATTGTCCGGAATATTTTTACTGCAGTTCGTCCCGGATTTATTGCACAGTAACCTGTATGTGTACATGATACCATATCACACTCTGGGTGATATGTTCGGAGCGTTATATATTGATAATAAAAATAGGATTGCGCGTCCAAGTATAATTTTAGTTGTTTGTTCCTTGATTGGATACCTTACTTTATTATTCTTTTTCAGGCAGGAACATTACATCTATGTTTCTGGAACGTGTTTCAATGGTGCATACCTGAAGCAAGGTGCTACTAATTTGTTTAGGTGGATTATCGGCGGAGTTGGAATAACTCAGATGTTGCTTGTTACGCAGGCTTTATTTCGATGTGGTTGTTTTTCAATGACAAAAAAGTTCCTAATTGAATTGGGAGAACAATCTATGGGTATCTATATGGTATCGATACTATTGAATCAATATCTAAAACTAATAACAAGTCAATTAGAAGGTTTATCGGTGGGAATATGCACATTGGAAATGGTTGTGATCGTATTTATGTCATATTTGCTGTCAAAAGTACTTGGCCATTTTAAAATATGTAATGTCCTATTTTTGGGGGGTAGAGCGAAAAAATATGGTAATCACATTATGCAAGACACCAAATAAATGTTTGAAAACATTATTATCCTTGTTGCAGATTTGATTTACCAAGTTTTAGTATCCCATATGAATTATTCAGGGGGATTGTGTGAGCTATTGAAACAGTATAAGTTTATAGGGAGGTAAGACTCAATTGTACGAGATATTTGATAGTGCTGAGGCAAATGAAGAGATTTTTAATTATTATTGTGCACACGATAATATAGAGATCCAGGATTTACTCGGAGGCTCCGAAGAACCTATTGCTATATTTTTTACTGGTCATGGACTGTATTATCCGACAAATATAGAACGGTTTAGATATGAAGTACTCACAAAAAATAAGTATGAGTGGAAAAATATCTCAAATAACAGGAGAGTTTCGAGGAAGTATTCTAAGGCAATTTTCGTTAGAGATGTTTATAAAAACTGGTGTATTATGGGGGGGGAAGAGACATACGAAGTCAGGATCAGCTTGCGAGTAAGTTGAAAGAATTAATAAACGGGAAAAGGTGTGTCACCATAGGAAGTTCCGCTGGAGGATATATGGCGGTTCTATTTGGAATTCTACTTGGAGCCGAAGCAATCTTCGCCTTCTCACCCCAGATTAACCTACATGAATATCATATTGATCACCCGATTAAGTATTACGATAATTATGTATTGGATAGCAATGTCTCTAAGTATATGGATTTAACAAAGTTGATTAAGAACTATTCCGGTTATATTTTCTATTTCTTTCCTTACTATTGTGCGGAAGACTACAGGCAGTTTCTGGCGGCAAAAAAGTGCGAAAACATTTTTTTCTATGCAATGAACCAAAGCCAACATGGTTCAACAATATGGGGAGATAGTATAATTTTTGCTTTATCTCATCCTTATTTTGAGCTGGCGGAACTGTCAAAAAGATTCCATGGGGAAATTATTGAGCCTTGGCAATTTTCTCTGCGAACAGCAGGTTTATTCAAAACAATAGTAATATTTTTAGGAAAAACGGTAAAAGGATTTTTTGGGAAAAAATAAACACAAATATGTAATCCAGATATGGCTAAATTATAAGAGCGTTAGATAAAAATGAGATGATTTTGTACTGTTTGTGAGATGGCTTGTATAGAAGGTAAAACGAAGGCCTCCTGCGATACGCACGGCGGTCTCTACTGTGAGTCTAGAAAGAATGACCAGCTTGAGAAAAGCGTATTCAGGTTTATGAGACTAATGTGTTTTTGGGGAGGAAAAGGAGATGCATGAGCTATTCAATCCACAGTCATCCTCTGTCCAGTCTTCCCGAATTCTTTATACGCCATCAACTTTTGCAAGAACGTCTCTTTTACATCTGCAAGAAGTAGGATCGCTGCAAGCAATTCATCCGCATATATCTACCCGAACCGATTTGGTGTCCTTTTTGTGCTTTGTGGTTCTATCAGGAAAGGGCAAACTGAAATACGAAGGTGTGGACTATGAACTAGGAGCAGGAGACTGTGTGTTCATTGACTGCCGAAAGGCCTACAGCCATTCTACATCCGAGGATCTCTGGTCGCTCCAATGGTGCCACTTCTATGCGCCCGCTCTTCCAGCTGTATATGAGAAGTATAAAGAGCGTGGTGGTCGGCCTGTGTTTCATCCAGCAGATATCAAGCCATTCACGGATTTACTTACGGAATTTTACAATCTGGCGGCAACTTCTGACTACATCCGGGATATGCGAATCAATGAAAAATTGGGCATTTTGTTGACACTTCTGATGGAGCAATCCTGGCATCCAGAAAGCGTAGCAGTGAGCCGGAAGCGGCTAGAATTGTCGGCCATTAAAGAATTTCTTGATGCGCATTACACAGAGAAAATTGCATTGGATGATTTAGCTGGAAAGTTCTTTATCAATAAGTTCTACCTGTCCAAAATCTTCAAAGAAACCTACGGCACAACGATTAATAGTTACCTCATCTCAAAAAGAATTACAAGAGCGAAACAGTTGCTTCGGTTTACAGATATGACTGTAGATGAAGTAGGCGCTGCGGTCGGCATGGGAGATGCGAATTACTTCAGCCGGATGTTCCGAAAAGTAGAAGGCATCAGTCCAAGGGAGTACAGAAAGCAATGGTAGACAAGCCAGAAATAATTGAAACACAGCGTTTTGAAGACTTCCGGGGATGGCTGTCTGTGTCAGCAGAGGGATTCCATGTGCTTCAAATCAACCAAGGATTCAGCAAAAAAGCTGGAACGCTGCGTGGACTACACTTCCAAGAGGGTGAACACGCGCAGGCAAAGCTAGTCTCCTGTTTGCATGGAGCAATCTTCAATGTTGCTGTTGATATCAGACCGGGAGATACTTTTGGCTACGCCTATGGCGAGACTCTTTCCTTTGAAAATCAGAAACAGATGCTAATTCCCCGTGGATTTGCGCATGGCTACCTGACACTAGAAGATAATACTCTGATGCAGTGGTGTGTGGATAATGACTTCTGCGGCGAGGCAGCCAAGGCGGTTCGGTTTGATGACCCGGATATCAAATGGCAGACAGTGCCTTGGCCGAAAGGTGAGTATATTCTATCAGATAAAGATAGAAATGCGATGCTCCTCAAAAAAATTCTGAAAATGAACGATGATAAATGAAATGTGTTCATTCTGTTTAGGACAATCAGCCATGTGCTCACATGGCTGCGCTGCTCAGATATGCTGCCTCTTCGTGGCGAGCAGCAGGCAACGAGAACCTGTCTCGGCTAAAGCATGATTTTTGAAGCGAAAGGAGATTCAAGCAAGAGCCATCCTTGTAAAAGAATGGCATAGCAGAATGATCTAAAACCCAATGAACGACTTCGGCTCGAAGCGCCCGATGTCAGAAGATGCAACTGTATCAGCTGACACCGTAAAAGCGAAGCGCGGCCGACCGAAGAAGAAACCTGGATATGACAGAGCTGAGGTTATTGACGAACTGTTGGTGAAAACTGTCGAGCTCTTTGGTACACCCTTTGATGATCGGAAAGAACGTCCAGAAGATGCCCCGACCATTGTGTCCGTGGCAGACGCATTGCAGATAACTCCCATCAAGGTTCGCAAGATGCTGATTACGGCCGGATATTATAGCACAGCAATGAGTCGAAGGATTCAAGCTCTGCGAGACAAAGGCTATTGCATCCAAGAAATCATGGATGAGACTGGGCTGGGGAAGGCATCTGTGAATGGCTACTTGCCATATACAAAAGGTGCCTACAAGCTGGACAGTCCAACTCTCTACGCAGAGCAGGGGAGGCTGTTTCGTGTCAGAAAAGCCGCCTGTGAGAGTTTGTGGGAGCACATGGAAACTGAGAATGCCGAGATGTACTTGTGGAAAGCAATTGAAGTTTTCTCTAAGTATCCGTTTTCTACAGAAAAAGGGTTGCCATTGAAGTACACCGTGAGAGGCGGAGAAATCTTCTTCAATCGAAAAGAGAAGAGTGTGACCAAGGCGACTGTGGTGAAAGCATTCCATCAGGCGAGGCAGATTCAAGCGGAAAAAGGTTTTGTCAATGGGCCAAAGGAACTGGGGACTTTTGGCGCAAGTTATCTTTACCCAGTATTTCTTCGGATTGGCGTGTGCAAGAAAAGCCCTAACAAAAAATAAAAAATAGGAATTAAGGGTTCACTGGGGTTTAGAATATAAAATTGGATTAAAAAGAAAATTTGCCGAAGGTCTTGACAACTCTTGAGTGAGAAAGATTTGGAAAGATCTTTTGAACTATAGATTGGATTAACAAGAAAATAAAGGAGATATAAAAATGATTACGGATGAAAAGCTGGTGATACAAACTGAAAAGAACGAAACACTGGGATATTTTATTCAGAAATGTCGGCAGCAGTATGGTTGGACGCAGGAGGAACTGGGGTGGCGCACCGGAATTACAAGGGAACATGTGGGTCGCATTGAGAGAGGCAAGTGTATCCCTTCGGTTCAAACGTTATATGATCTTGAAAAGGCCTTGAATCTTCCTGAGTGTTCTCTGGTAAGAAGAGTGAAAGGGCAAGC
>CAKRRG010000049.1 GCA_934394545.1 uncultured Blautia sp. | reverse complement strand
TTTAAATTTTCTGAAAACTTATTTATTTTTCAGTATTTCAGAAGCAATTCCTTGCGACAGCTTGTTTACTATACCACCACCGCAAGAAGAAGTCAAGCACTTTTTCAATTTTTTATATTTTTCAATTTTTTTATATTTTTTACAATCGTTTTTGTTGATTACTATCTGCTTATAATATAGCGGATGGCATCCTGAATCTGTCTTACATAAATCAAATTAACCCCATCAGCTTTTTCCACCGAGTTCCGACATACTTCTGGCAGAATTACAGTATCAAATCCCAGCTTCTTCGCTTCCTGCACTCTCTGACCTGCCATACTTACCGCACGTACTTCACCGCTAAGACCGATTTCACCAAACGCCATCAATTTATCCGGAATCACAATATCCTTCATACTGGAAGCTATAGCCAGACAAATTCCAAGATCGATCGCCGGTTCCGTCATTTTCATTCCACCTGCAATATTTACATACGCATCTGAAGAAGCGAGATGAAGGCCTACCTTCTTCTCCAAAACCGCCATCAACAGATTCACTCTGTTAAAATCTGTTCCAACTGCCGTTCTTCTTGGAATACCGAAATTACTCTGGCACACCAATGCTTGTATCTCCACAAGAATTGGTCTTGTTCCTTCCATAGAGCATGCCACTACACATCCTGATGCATTCTCCGGGCGTCCTTCCAAAAGGTATTCTGAGGGATTGGATACCTCCTCAAGACCTGATCCTTGCATTTCAAAAACGCCGATTTCATTCGTAGAGCCAAATCGATTCTTTACCGCACGCAAAATTCGATAGGAGGCATGTCTGTCTCCCTCAAAATAAAGCACAGTGTCCACCATATGCTCAAGGACTCTTGGACCAGCCACATTTCCCTCCTTGGTCACATGTCCAACGATAAAAATAGTGATTCCAAGCCCCTTAGCAATCTGCATCAACACATTCGTTGACTCTCTTACCTGAGAAACACTTCCTGGTGCAGAGCCAATTTCTTCATCAAACATCGTCTGAATAGAATCTACGATAGCCACATCTGGCTTTTTCCTCTCCATCACTTCACGAACAGAATCCAGATTTGTCTCACACAGAAGCTGAAGTTTTTCATTAAAGGTTCCGATACGGTTGGCACGAAGTTTGATCTGACGCAGGGATTCCTCTCCGGAAATATAAAGCACAGAGCTTCCATTCTCTGCCAGATTCCGGCATACCTGCAAAAGAAGGGTGGACTTTCCGATACCCGGATCTCCCCCCACAAGAACCAAAGACCCGGGGACAATGCCGCCCCCGAGTACTCTGTCAAGTTCACCTATTTTTGTTGTCTGCCGCTCATCTTCCTTCAGACTGATATCCTTTAGGATAACCGGTTCAGACTTCTGCCTGGAAGCCCCCTTACTTCCTGTTGCCTTTTTCCCAGTGGAAGAAGGCTCTTCTACAAAGGAATTCCATGCCTTACAGCCAGGACATTGCCCCATCCATTTAGCGGATTCATAACCACATTCCTGGCAAAAATATATTATCTTTTTATTTTTTAGCATTTTACGATTTTAACATCCACAGCTGAGCCATTTCCAAGTTCAACACTAAAAGAAAGCTTTCCACCAAGGTTCGTCTCCATCTTACCAGTACCAGCACCATTAAGATATACTTCATACTGGGCTTCTGCTTCAAGTTCAACGGTGATCTGTGCATCCTCCGGTCCTTCTACACGAAAGCTCATCTGGCTTCCATCCTGTGCAAGATCAAATACAGCGGTACCCGGTACAGATTCATATACAAACATACCATTGCGCTCCAGCTTAGTGATTTCCTTGAATGTTTTTACTTTATACATATCTCCCTGGTGGGGAAAATCTGAAACCTTTGATTTCTGATTTTTCTCATAATCTCCAAAGCTGATGGTACCATTTTCTTCTGTACGGATCAGTTCCTTTACTACTGCCATGATGCGTGTCCTCCCTAAGACTCTTTCGTTATGTTCTCCGGCAGATTGATTGTTATCCACCGGATCCGTTTCACCAGTTTCCCGATGTTGTACATATTATATAATAAAACCTTTTTCTTTGCCAGTACCTTACAAAAATTTTATAACAATTTTAGTTTTTTATCATTCTTTCACAACAAACCGAATTTCTTTATTTCTGCACTGCACCTGCACAAAATCCCCTCGCTTAAGCTTACCTTCCAAAAGTTCATTTGCCAGACGATCCTCTATCTTAGATTGAATTGCCCTGCGAAGAGGTCTTGCCCCGTATTTTGCATCAAATCCGGATTCTGCAATGTAATCCACAGCAGAAGCTGTTACGTTTAGATGAATATCCATCTGCTCCCTGCAGCGATTTTCCAATGATTTCAGAAGAAGAAGGACGATCCTGCGGATTTCTTCTCTATTCAAAGTATGGAATACCATAATCTCATCAATTCGGTTTAAAAACTCTGGTTTAAAAAGGTGGCGCACTTCCTCCATTACGCCGGATTTCATTTTCTCATAATCTTTCTTCTCATCCTTCTGAGAAATAAAACCTAGCTGTTTTGGCTCTACAATTGCCTGGGCACCTGCATTAGATGTCATAATGATAATCGTCTGCTTAAAATCTACTCTTCTTCCGTGAGCGTCTGTAATATGCCCATCATCCAGTACCTGCAGAAGAATATTAAATACATCCGGATGCGCTTTCTCAATCTCATCAAACAAAATGACACTGTATGGATTTCTACGCACTTTTTCACTAAGCTGACCACCCTCGTCATAACCTACATATCCTGGCGGAGAGCCAATCAGCTTGGAAACACTGTGCTTCTCCATGTATTCAGACATATCTACCCGAATCATGGCCTGTTCACTTCCAAATACTGCCTGTGCCAATGCCTTGGAAAGCTCTGTCTTACCGACTCCTGTAGGTCCAAGGAATAAGAACGAACCAATCGGACGATTGGGATCCTTTAATCCCACGCGTCCACGCTTTACAGCCTGAGAAACAGCGTGTACTGCTTCTTCCTGTCCGATCACACGCTTGTGAAGTTCTTTCTCTAACTGAGCAAGACGTTTTGTCTCACCCTCTGTCAAACGCTGCACAGGAATCTTCGTCCAGTCTGATACAATATCTGCTACAGCTTTCTCGTCCACTTTGCCTGATTTTCTCTGATTTTTCTTCTCTTCTCTGGCACGTAACAGTTCCAATCTGGCCTCAACATCCTTCTGTTTCTCCTGACACTCTTTTGCCAGACTAAGAGAACCAGTCTTAATAGCCCGTTCCTTTTCCTGAAGGATTTCCTGAATCTCACGATTTAAAAGTTCTGCCCCGGAAGAAGCCTGATAGCCCGCTAATTGCACCTTCGATGCTGCTTCATCAATCAAATCAATTGCTTTATCCGGAAGAAATCTGTCATTTATATAACGAACAGACATTTTAACAGCTGCTTTCAAGGCCTCATCTGATATTTCTACCTTATGATGTCTTTCATAATAGGGACGGAGTCCCTTCAGAATCTCATACGCTTCTTCTTCAGAGGGTTCTTCCACAGTAACCGGCTGAAAGCGGCGCTCCAAAGCAGCATCTTTCTCAATATACTTACGGTACTCTTCCAAAGTAGTAGCACCAATAATCTGCAATTCCCCACGGGAAAGTGATGGTTTCAGAATGTTAGAAGCATCAAGGGCACCCTCTGCTCCGCCTGCTCCAATAATAGTATGAAGTTCATCAATAAACAGAAGAATTCCTTGATTTTCACGCACCTCATCCACGACCTTGCGAATACGCTCCTCAAACTCTCCTCTGTACTTGCTCCCGGCAACCATTCCGGACAGATCCAGGACTACAAGGCGCTTGTCCTTAATCGTATCGGGAACTGTACCTGCAATAATACGCTGTGCAAGACCTTCTGCAATCGCAGTCTTTCCAACTCCTGGCTCACCTACCAGGCATGGATTATTCTTCGTTCTGCGACTTAGAATCTGGATCAGTCTGCTGATTTCCTTCTCTCTTCCTACAACCGGATCTAATTTCCCCTCTGATGCCATCTGAGTCAGATCTCGGCTATATTGATCAAGGGCGGGTGTAAGACCTCCTCCTGGATTCTGCATAGCCTTTGCAGCCTGAAATTCCTCCTGAATCGCCTCACTGTCATAACCCATGGCTCCAAGTACCGCTGCATAAAGCTTTTGGATATTCACTCCCATCGTGTATAAAAGTCTAGTTGCTACACAGTCTGTCTCCCTAAGCATCGCAAGAAGCAAATGCTCTGTTCCTGCTTTCTCACTGCCGGAATTCTGAGCCTCTGCTACAGCTCCCTCCAAAACCTTCCTGGCTCTTGGACTATATTCCGGTTGCATATTAACTGCTTCCACATTTCCTGCTTCTGCAGGCGCAACAAGCTTGTCAATCAGCTCTACCAGCTTCTTGCCATCTGCCTGAAACTCCTCCAGTACTCTCCCCGCGGTACCCTCTGTCTCACTGAGAAGCCCCAACAGCAGATGTTCTGTACCGATATAGCCTAATTCAAAATCAACAGCTGCAGCCTTTGCCAAATTCAGTGCCGTCTGTGCCTGTTTCGTAAATTGATTTCTTGTCAATGGGTGTCCCTCCTCGCTGTCTTACTGCCCGTATTCATCCAGTATCTCATCAATCAGGCTATGGACTTCCTCTCTCGTCACATTATTGCAGCAGCCTCTTGCGAGAGCGACCCGCAGATTCTGCTTTAATTCCTCCATAGCCCTTAGCTTATCCACATCCAAGCATATCACTGCGCCTTTTCGTCTGTCAATAGATACAAATCCCTCCTGGCGCAACAAGGAATAAGCCTTATTTACTGTATGCATATTGATTCCAATCGTATCCGCAAGCTGTCTTACAGATGGAAGCGGATCTCCCTCCTGAAGCCTGGATGTAGCAATCCCCATAATGATCTGATTCATTAACTGGGTATACAGTGCCTCCTCACTCTGGAAATCTATTTCAATTACCATCTTATCTCTCCCTTATAAACTCCTTACATTCCTGTTTCTGACAGTGAAACTGTATGATGATGATACCAGGGGCAAAAGGTCAAAAAGCCGATGCAAGCTCGTAGCAATCTGGTATCACTATATTCTTAGAAAAACAAAGGGACCGGAGTCAAATATCCCCCGGCCTCTTGGTATCTTTCGTAGTAAAAAGCACATACCTTCCTACTGAACTGGTGTCTCAGCTGTCGGTACTTCTGCGGTCTGTACATCTGCATTCTGAACTTCTGCAGTCTGTACATTATCCTCTGCCATTTGAACTTCCTGCTGTACAGCCTCTGCCTGATCATTCTCTGCCGGCACTACAGCTGGTGGAATCTGAATGCCCAGAATTTTACCAAGCTGAACTCTGTCAAGAATCAGGTTGAATCCCATAGGATTGATCACAAAAGCCTTAGCCTGATTGATCAGAAGACTTGGTAACTTGGCAAATGGAACCTTGGCTGCACGAAGATTCTTGCCTCTTGCAAATTTATCAAATTCCATAACGTCTGAAAAAGCGGGCTGAAGAATATCTCCCTGCTTATTCTTAAGATATGGAATATTAACCTTCGTCGGCTCTTCAGGATTCGTAGCCATTGCTACCAAAAACTCAGATTTCTTAAGGTTCACGATCAGTTCCTCTTCCATCTCACGAAGATTCACTGTGCGCTCCTCCTTCTTAATAGGGCGGCGTAACTCCTGCATGAAATAAATACCGGAAAGCTGAAATGTAGAATTAAACAGAGGTCTCTTCTTCGGCTCCAGCTTACTGAAATCTGCCTGTCTGGCGATTCTGGTCAGTTCAACCTCAATCTGATCCTCTCCGTCTACCCATACTACACTGTTAACACCGATTGCATACAAAGTTCCGTAAAATTTCGGAAAATCCTTCTTCTCATACTTCATTCCCATAAGAAGAATCTTGTCCTCTAATTTCTTCTTGCCAAATGCCTTAATCTCTTCTTCGGTAGCAAATACCCACACCTGGTCATTAAAGCTCTCTTCGTCACAAATTACATATGGAAGCTTCGTAGCCTGTGAATAGGCTACAAAGATTTCGTCTCTTGTCTGTAATTCTTTAATTGCGTCTTGTTCTGTGATTCCCATGTTATTATCCTCTCAGTCCCGGTTTCTAATATCGTCATATGTGGAATCCATATATCGACGTAAAACCTGATATGTACTTTATTTTATAACAAAATTATTAAAAAGTAAAGTCTAACCCGTTGTTTCTTTATGCAATTTTATATAAAAAATAAATTCTTATCTATTTCATAAAATTATATACTTTTATCACCTGAGGGGAAACCGGATGCTTGTTTAAACCATACACACCTGGGATCCAGCCAGACCACTGTGTTTGCGGGTCGTAATGCTTTTTGTTTATGGTTATCCAACAATGATCATGCCCTACCATAACCTTAATATTTTTATAGCCAAGTTCACGCGCCAGAGCTGCAAAGGCGCAGGCGAAAGAAAAACAATTTCCGGTTCTGGTTTTCAGCATTTTCAGCGCGGTTTCATTATACCAGCCCTTTTTCTTCAGATTAGGATCTGTTCCACCGTATCTCATTTTTTCCCTGTCTGTAGTATAATCCCAGCAGGCTTTAAGCTTCTGAGAACGTGTCATCTTGGAATTGGTGATTTTGGAAAGCGTCTGCATTGCCTGTATTTTCAAAAGAACAAAGGTATTCTTCCTGGCAGAGCCACTGGCTGTGAAATAGTATTTTCCTTTTTCTCTTGTGCAGCCAGTCACACATCTTCCTGTTTTATCCGCATAATAAAGATTGTTGCGGTAAACAAAATACCCTGTTGCAGGGTTTCCCTTTTTATTAGTAATATAATACTTATCGCCAAGGACCGTTACCATCTTATTCTTTTTATTTTTCAGAATATGTCCCTGTTCATCAAAAACATAAACTTTACCATTAATCTTGCAGCCGCCCTTATTTATCACATTTTCTGTTTTATTTTCCTGTTCAGAAGCTGGAGGAGCAGCATAAATCCGAGCAGACTCCTGGGCACTTACCTGGCAGGGCAAAAGAATGCCAAATAACAAGGCTGCTATAATTCCAAGAATCATATTGTTCTTTTTCATTTTTTCTGTTCCCTCTTATACTCTTATCCGTTTCAGATACGTTTACACAAATCTGTATACATTAACCTCATTTCCAAGAGGCGACTTCTTCAGACCATATATATTCTTCATCCATATAGTAAAATGTGCCTGGGGATCATAATGCTTTCCATTTATTGTAACCCAGCAGTGATCGTAACCACACAAAAGCTTCACATTCTTATAACCCAGTTCCTTTGCTAAAGCTGCAAAAGCACATGCAAAAGAATAACAGTTACCGCTTCTGGTCTTTAACATATTTACAGCAGTAATTTTGTACCAGTCTTTTCGTTTTCGATTAGGATCACTTCCTGCATATCTGAAATTTTTGTCACTAACCAGATAATTCCAACAGGCTTTAAGCTTCTGAGAACGTGTCATCTTGGAATTGGTGATTTTGGAAAGCGTCTGCATTGCCTGTATTTTTAGAAGAACATCTGTAGTTTTCTTCGCACTGCCTTTGCTGGTAAAATAGAACTTGCTCTTTGCACGGTCTATATAACATCTGCCTTTTGTATCCGCATAATAAAGATTGTTGCGGTAAACAAAATATCCGGTTGCAGGGTTTCCCTTTTTATTGGTAATATAATACTTATTGCCAAGGACCGTTACCATCTTATTCTTTTTATTTTTCAGAATATGTCCCTGTTCATCAAAAACATAAACTTTACCATTAATCTTGCAGCCGCCTTGGTATATGTGTTCATCTTTTTTCTGTAAGTTCTCTTTATTACTCTGGTCATAACCTGCAGCCTCTGTGGTTATTTGTCCTGGAATCTCTGCCGCCCTCACCTTAGCAGGTGATACAAACAAAAAAGCTGCAGCCATAGTCCATAAAAGCATCTTTTTCCCTTTCATTTTACCTACTTTCTCCACAAAAAAGAAAACACTGCCGGATTTCAGTCTTATTTTGTCATAAAGTTCACAATCTGATCGATCTGTGCCAGCTGGTCTTCCTTCAGGGCAGATTTAACCGTTACGGTCTCCTCCCAGATTTCCATATCCTTCATTCCGGAAAGGATCTCTCTCATCTGTCTTCCTGCTGTAGGTGCCCAGGTACCATTTTCCAGCACTGCCACCTTTCTCTTCTGGAGATTATGGGCAGCAAGCTCATGAAGCAAGGTCTCCATCTTCGGGAAAAGGCCGCCATTATAAGTAGGGCATGCGAATACGATTCTGTCACAACGGAATGCTTCCGCTAATAAATAGGACGGATCGGTTACGGAAACATCATAAACCTTAACATTCTTCTCTCCCGCATCAGCCAGCTTACCTGCAAGGACATCAGCCGCATTCTCCGTATTTCCATAAATAGAAGCGTACATTACCACAACATTATGATCCTCTGGTGTATAGGTACTCCATTTCTGATATTTGTCAATAAACCAGCCAAGGTCTTCTCTCCAGATTGGTCCATGCAGTGGGCAGATCATGGCAATGTCCAGTGTAAGAGCCTTCTTTAAAGCAGTCTGAACCGGTGCGCCATATTTACCAACAATGTTTACCAGATATCTTCTGGCATCCTCCAGCCACTCTTCCTTGAAATTTACTTCGTCAGCAAACACATTTCCATTCAATGCGCCGAAGGTTCCGAAAGCATCTGCGCTGAAAAGCACTTTGTTATAAGCATCGTATGTAACCATTGCTTCCGGCCAGTGAACCATTGGAATCATAGCAAAAGCAAGGGTATGCTTCCCTGTGCTGATGGTATCGCCTTCTTTGATCACAACTGCATGCGCATCTACATCAAAGGTAAAGAACTGCTTCATCATGTTAAAGGTCTTAGCGTTTCCCACAACCTTCACTTCCGGGAATCTTCTTACCACCTCTTCGACAACTGCACAGTGATCAGGCTCCATATGGTTTACGATCATATAATCCAGTTTTCTGCCGTCCAGAACATGCTCCAGATTCTCAAAAAACTGTCCGCTTACAGACTTATCTACCGTGTCCAGAAGGACTGTCTGCTCATCCAGAAGCACATAGGAGTTATAAGATACTCCTCTTGGAATTGGATAGATATTTTCAAACAGGGCAAGCCTTCTGTCACTTGCGCCGATCCAGTATAAATCTTCGTTTACTTTCTTTACGTTGTACATGATAATTCCTCCTTCTGTGACTTACAGTCTCTTAATTCTGTCTTTATCTTCTAACATACAGTATCCTTCTCATATGCAAAAACAGACAGGAAACGCATTTTGTCTCCTGCCTATTTTAAACTATTTAATTATGCCTCGTCAATTGCTTTTCCTATATCATGACGCATATATTTATTTGCGAAAGTGATCCATTCTGTTGCCTCGTAGGCATTCTTTCTGGCCTCTTTCAGATTGCTTCCTGTTGCAGTAATTCCCACAACACGTCCACCGTTTGTAACAATCTGTCCATCTTTAAATTTGGTTCCTGCATGGAAACAATAATAGCCTTCTTTATCCTTGAACTTCTCAAATCCAGACATAGGAATTTCTTTTTCGTATTTCACAGGATATCCGTCACTTGCCAGAACCACACATACCGCTGCATTATCCTCAAACTGCAGATCGATCTGATCTAATGTTCCGTCAATACAAGCTTCCATTACTTCCACAATGTCATTCTTCATACGAGGAAGTACCACCTGTGCTTCCGGATCGCCAAAACGGGCATTATACTCCAATACCTTGGGACCATCTTTCGTAAGCATCAGCCCGAAGAAAATAATTCCTTTAAATTCTCTTCCCTCTGCTGCCATTGCATCAACAGTTGGCTGATATACATATTTCCGGCAGAATTCATCCACCTCTTTTGTATAAAACGGGCTTGGTGAAAAGGTTCCCATTCCACCTGTATTCAAGCCCTGATCTCCGTCTTTCGCACGTTTGTGATCCTGTGCAGAGGTCATCGTCTTGATTGTTTTTCCATCCACGAAGGAAAGAACGGATACCTCACGTCCGGTCATAAATTCCTCTATAACCATAGTGTTTCCTGCACTTCCGAATTTCTTATCCTCCATGATCTCCTGCACACCGGCTTCTGCCTCCTGAAGATTCTGGCAGATCAGAACGCCTTTTCCAAGAGCAAGTCCGTCTGCTTTCAGAACGATTGGAAATTTAGCCTTTGTGTGAAGATATTCCAGCGCCATCTTTGGATCATCAAAATTCTCATATGCTGCAGTAGGAATCTTGTATTTCTTCATCAGATCCTTGGAAAAGGCTTTAGAGCCTTCCAGAATTGCAGCATTCTTACGAGGTCCGAACACACGCAGGCCCCGAGCCTCAAATTCATCTACAACACCACCCACAAGAGGATCATCCATACCGATAATGGTAAGATCCACTTTATTATCCTGGGCAAAATCAGCAAGCTTCTCAAATTCCATGGCACCAATATTTACACACTCTGCATATTCTGCAATTCCTGCATTTCCCGGCGCACAATAAATCTTGTCTACCTTGGGGCTTTTGGCCACACTCCATGCAATGGCATGTTCTCTTCCGCCGCTTCCTACGATCAGTACTTTCATAACATCCTCCTTAATCGCTGATGGTCACAATATGATCTTCCACAGAAACCTTTCCATTTGCAATCAGATTGATTGCCTTTGGAAGGATTTTCCATTCTGCCTTCTCCATAACGCTTCTCTGAAGAGACTGTGGTGTGTCATCCGGTTCAATCTTAACTGCCTTCTGTAAAATGATCGGACCAGTATCCGTGCCTGCGTCAACGAAGTGAACCGTAGCACCTGTTACCTTTACCCCTCTTTTCAAGGCAGCCTCATGAACATGAAGTCCATAATAGCCTACGCCGCAAAAAGACGGAATCAAGGACGGATGAATGTTGATGATCTTATTCGGAAATGCCTCAACGATCATGGAAGGAATGGCAACCAGATATCCTGCAAGAACGATCAGTTCTGCCCCGCTTTCCTGTAATTTCTGTAAAAGAGCCTTGTGAAAGTCTTCACGACTCTCATATTCCTTTGGAGAAATACAAACAGCCTCTATATTATGATTTCTTGCTCTATCCAGTGCGTACGCCTTTGGATTATTACTGATCACAAGGGAAACCTCTGCATTTGTGATCTTACCGGAATCAATCCCATCCAGGATTGCCTGGAGATTGGTACCGCCTCCTGATACCAGGACAGCAACCTTTAGCATAATGTCACTCCCTTTTCTCCTGCTTCAATGCGTCCTACTACATATGGTGTCTCACCTGCTGCCTTGATTGCCTCCATTGTCTTGTCAACATCTGCCGGATCAACTGCCATAACCATACCAAGTCCCATATTGTATGTGTTATACATCATTTTCTCTTCAATATCGCCTGTCTTTGCAAGAAGCTTGAAGATTGGAAGCACCGGATAGCTGTCTTTCTCAATAACAGCTCTTGTACCCTCTTTCAGCATACGAGGCACATTCTCATAGAAACCGCCGCCTGTGATATGACTGCATGCATGAATCTTAACCCCTGCATTCTTGATGCTCTTAAGGGCTTTCACATAAATCTTGGTTGGAGCCAGCAATGCTTCACCGAGAGTCGTTCCAAGCTCCTCATAATAAGTATCAAGGGATTCCTTGGTCATCTCGAAAACTTTACGTACAAGAGAAAATCCATTGCTGTGTACACCGGAAGAAGCCATTCCGATCAGTACATCTCCCGGATTTAAGTTCTCGCCAGTGATCAGATCCTTCTTATCCACAACGCCAACTGCAAATCCAGCAAGGTCATATTCATCTACCGGATAGAATCCAGGCATCTCAGCGGTCTCTCCACCAATAAGAGCTGCATCTGACTGGCAGCAGCCTTCTGCAACACCCTTCACGATCTCTGCGATCTTCTCCGGATAGTTCTTTCCACATGCAATGTAATCCAGGAAGAAAAGAGGCTCTCCACCTGCACATGCAATATCATTTACACACATTGCCACGCAATCAATTCCCACTGTATCATGTTTGTCCATCACAAAGGCCAGTTTCAGCTTGGTTCCAACCCCGTCTGTACCGGAAACCAAAGTTGGTTCTTCCATGTTCTTGAAACCATTCATAGAAAAAGCGCCTGAAAATCCACCGATTCCTCCAAGCACCTCTGGTCTCATTGTCTTCGCAATGTGCTGTTTCATTAACTCTACTGATTTGTATCCTGCCTCAATATCAACGCCCGCTTTCTTGTAATCCATGCCTGTTTCCTCCCAGAATTTATGTATTTTCCATTTTCTTTATAAGATGATGATACCAGGGGCAAAAGGTCAAAAAGCCGATGCAAGCTCGCTTGCAAGAGGATTTTTGATCTCTTGACCCCTTGGGTATTTCTTTATTTTGTATAAGCCTTATGTCCCACTTCCTGCAGCTTCGCATCCTTCGCTTCTACCTGTTCCTTAAGCTCCTGGCTATAGGCTTTCAGACGATCCAGAAGCTCCGGATCAGATGTTGCAAGTATCTTCGCTGCAAGAAGACCTGCATTTGCGCCTCCGTTAATTGCAACAGTTGCTACCGGAATGCCGGATGGCATCTGTACAATGGAGTAAAGAGAATCTCTTCCTCCAAGAGATGTAGTGTGCATAGGAATTCCGATAACCGGCATTGGGAAAATTGCCGCGCACATTCCTGGTAAATGTGCAGCCATACCCGCTCCTGCAATAATGACTTTAAATCCTTTTTCTTCGGCTGTCTTCGCATACTCAAAGAACACGTCCGGCTCTCTGTGTGCGGAAATAATACGCATTTCATAATCAATTCCAAGCTTCTCAAGGATGTCTGCTGCTTTGCTCATAACTGGCATATCTGAATCGCTGCCCATTACAATTCCTACTTTTGGCATAATATTCTCCTCTTTATATATGATTTAGAACTACTATTCGCGTAAATTCTACTAAGAATAACATTTTCTGTCAATACGATTAGAGCAAAGAAAAATTTTGAAGGGCTAATTATTTTTGCTGTCAGTCTTAAACATGCTGATACCAGGGTCAAAAGGCTTGTTCAGTTCCTCTGTCCCTTCCAGCACAAATCTGCCATCTTCAATAATGGATTTTTCTTCTCCATTCTTTCCAAGAACACGTATACTGCCCAGTTCATCATAAGGAATGGTAATATCTGTATGACAACCCAGGTATGCCTTACTGATGTCTTCTTTTCGTAAAATAGACACTTCGTTATCTCTTGCTATGATTTCTTTGCCATCCGGGTTAAATACAGCGGTATCCTCTGACCAGCTATAACAAGTATCACCCACTGCAAAATGAGGACCCATTTTCTCAGCGATCAGAATCGGCAACTTATCTGCAATGTTGTATTTCTCAGCAGCTACATAGGCTGTAGTGTTGGTTCCGATAGCAAACTCTCCCATCGGAAGGGTTGGATGGTGGAACAAAATGTTATCCTCAATATATTTCTTATTTTCTTCCTCTGTTTCAAAGTTACTGCAGGAATAGGACACGATCATTCCATCTTTAAACCCAAGCTTCAGATCACAAAACTGAAATCCCCCCAGATAAACCTTGCTGACATGAAGAAGTCCATTTGTGCCGGAAAGCACCGGAGAAGTAAACACTTCACCTACCGGAATATTTACATCCGCAACACAGTTTTCAAAATTTGTCTGATTCGCTGGATCCGTAAGAGTGTGAAGATGGATCTTCAGATCCGTCTGATTCATACCTTTTCCCTTTACCGATACCCACTCTGCAGTATCAAGGGTATCAATAATAGTCTGCTGGATTTTCTGGTAAAGCTGATAATCCAAATTATTGATCTTCACGATCTGACGGAATATCTCCTGATAATCACCGCCAATCTCAGGAACCGGATAAGCAATAATGGTAAAGCTTCTCTCATCTCCTTTTATATAGCGATTGGTGATCTGTCCGGCTTCATTTAGCATCTCAATTTCCAGCTTCTGTTGCATATCATTGAACTGCCAGACCTCCTTCACGCTCACCGGTGAAAACGGAGTCTCGCCAAACACTTCTATGCAGGCCGGTCCAGCATGAACATAAGCCAATTCTTTATATTTCTCATAGGAAGTCTGCAATGCGCGAAGGCGCTTCTGTACAAAATCCTGATCCATAAAAAGAGCTGCATCCTGGCGATGATCATAGTCAAACTGAGGATTTGCAACAGCACCTGTATAACCGATCCTAAGCGCTCCACGCTTGTTTACCACATGAGTGGGATAACGGAAAATCACAGGCTTCAGCCCCATTGCCTCAAACTGGAGGATAGCCGCCTTTACCATGCGTTCAAAGCCAAGATTATAACGGATATTCACGGTTTTCTTTTTACTCAGGTCCTTGCGGCCGGCTACAAAGCCCATACGGTAACCTTCTGTATAAGTTCTTGCACAGGAATCAATTTCCTCCTGAGAAAGTCCGTTAAGAAACTCCGCCACTCCAAGTTCATTCTCTGTAATATACTCTCCAAACAGGTACAGATAACGAAGATCTGTAAAATCAGAATTCCGGATAATCTTTGCAGCAAAATCCAATTCCGGATCCACACACTCTCTTGTACGATACTCCACCATGTCCTGACAGTAATCATTTACATAGGAATTTAAAATTCCACGAAGCTCCACCTCTGTAGGCAGCTCTTCCTGGGAAAAAGCCCCGTAAACCTCCAGAAACAGTTCCAAAAGTACTGTCATATCCCACAATCTTTTTTCGAAGGCATAGACAACAGCCCCCCGCAGCTCTGCATAAAGGAAAGAAAGCTCCTTTCCATATTCCTTAAGCATTTCACATGCATAAGCCGGATTTCCATAGCTTCTTCCATAATTTTCAGGAAGGATATCCTCATAAAGCCTGGCATTCAATGATTTCCACTGTTCCATTGACAAATCATCTACGCTGGCAAGCTTTTTAGGAGTACTTTCGTCCTCCAAAAACACGACTCCGTCCATGACCTCCATATTCTTTTCCAGAAATAGGGCCGTCTTCTGGAAGAAATCCAGATATGGCTGCTGTACTACCTTTTCATCCTTAATTTCACAAATTCTCTCTTTTGCAAGAGTGTAGCGCTCCATCAAAAACTCGTCCACTCTTCTTCCTCTCTTTCTTATTCAATTTCCTTCAAAAAAGAGACTTATGTCCCATTTGTTATTCTTCTGACATATCATCTATCACATGTCCCTTTTCCACATGCCGGTCGATCAGCTCCTGCATGTATTCCCAGACCTTCGGCGCACCCTGGCCTGTACGGCTGTTGCGCTTGTAAATCTGACTTTTCTTTACTTTATGCTCCACCCAGCTGATTCCATCCGTAGCATCATTAAGAAATAATGGCTGACTATTATCCAGCATGTGGGCAAATTTTGCTTCTGGCGTCTCATAAGCTTCAAACTCCTGCCACAAATCATACAGCCATTTCCCCTGGTCTTCCGGAAGTAATCCATAAATCCGTTGTGCAGCCACATTCTCTCTGTCATGCTGGGTAGCAGCACCCGCTGCATCATAAGCATAAGTATCTCCCGCATCAATTTCTACCAAGTCATGCATCAGCACCATAGGAATGACCTTGGAAAGATCAACCTCTTCCGGCGCATATTCTTTTAAAATCACTGCCATAAGTGCCAGATGCCAGGAATGCTCTGCGTCATTTTCCTTACGTTTCCCATCTGCCAGATAGGTCTGACGCATGATGTTTTTTACTTTATCCACTTCCAGAATAAAGTCCAGCTGTTTTTTTAAACGCTCGTCCATAGCGATTTTCCTTTCTACAATCCGGTCAGATATACCCCAATCCACACGATCAGAATCACCCCGTTGCTCATAGAGCCTATTATACTTGTTTTATGGCTTCTGCCTTCCTCTGAAAAACTAAGCAGACCCATAATAAATCCATATATTGAAAGAAGTGTAGCAAACAGGCTCACTCCTCCCACTATAAATCCAAAGCTGCTATCCAGAAAATACGCCAGGATAACAGCCGTTATAAACAACAAAAAGGACGCTGCCGCCAAACCGGCAGACAGCTTCCCCTTTTTTGCTTCTTTTTTCTTTGTAAATGAATATCTATATCTTCTTGCCATAATGGAATTATCTCCTAAACGGACATTTCTGCCTGCGCAGACACCGCCAAATATGATTACAGATAAGAAAAAGAACATATCCCAGGGCCGCTCCCAGGGTATTCAAAATCATATCATCCACATCAAAGCATCCGACCTTCGTGACAAGCTGGATTACTTCCACAGTCAGACTTAAAATAAATCCTGATATGCAGATGAGAAAACCATTGTTCATTCTTCTGAAAATAACCGGAAGGATAAACCCGAAAGGTAGGAAGCCTATCACATTTCCGAAAATATTGGAAAACACTGCAAACATACCCAGCTGCTCCCGATATTTCCAGAACCTTTTTATCTCTACAAAAGGCACCAGATTATATCGGTACGCCTGCTCTGCCTGCGCCACTCTGCCATACTCCTCTGCAAAAAACAGGAAATAAATCAGCAGGATCACATAAACCACAAATAGCAGGATTCCCATACGGCGGATCAAAGCTTTCGTTTCCTTTTTCAAAAAAATATCCCCTTAAATCATCATATCGGATTTGCCCCTCAGAAGTCTGGCTCCGTTCACGATCATGAGAATGCCGGTGGTAACACCAGTTACCAGAGTAATAATCCCAAGTGCAATACTTCCGGCTCCCACGCCTGATATAATCTTATAAAGCCTTTCACTCATCAGCATTTCCTCCTTTTACCAATCCGCTGTCTGGCAAAGCCTTCAGCTACACGATCATTCTGCGCCATACTGCTCATAGTATGCATCAATGGCTGCTTTTAAAGTATCATCAATGATGACTTTCCCCTTGTATTCTTTGTTATAGAGATGCTCTACAACCTCTGCCATAGTTACGATGGCAGTTGTCTGCAGTCCATAATTCTCTTCGATTTCTTTTAACGCACTCTTTGTTCCCTGTCCACGCTCCATACGGTCTACGGATACCACGAGACCAATTGGGGAAACATCTCCCTGTGCTTTGATAATCGGCAGAGTCTCCTGAATAGAGGTTCCCGCTGTGGTAACATCCTCGATGATCACAACCTTGTCCCCGTCAACGATCGGACTTCCAAGAAGGATTCCCTTATCGCCGTGATCCTTTACCTCTTTACGGTTAGAGCAATAGCGGATATCCTTGCCGTATTCTTCGCTGATTGCCATTGTAGCCGCAACTGTCAGCGGAATTCCTTTATATGCCGGTCCAAAAAGCACATCGAAATCCAGACCAAATTTGCTCTCAATTGCTTTCGCATAATACTGACCTAATCTTCGAAGCTGTGCTCCCGTACGATAAAATCCTGTGTTTACAAAAAACGGAGTTTTTCTTCCGGATTTCGTTGTAAAATCTCCAAATTTAAGTACATTGCAATCAATCATAAACTCAATAAATTCCTGTTTATACTGTTCCATTTTTATCCTCCTAATTTCTTCTATAGTATGATACCAGGGTCAAAAGGTCAAAAATTCTTTGCCCACCATACTCTCTGTTTTTACAGGACACAACCTATCAATTCATTAATATCCGTTACCTTCTGTCTTTCAAGAAATGCCGCCATACCGTCCACAACCTCCTGGGTAGTGTAAGGATTGATAAAGTTTGCAGTTCCTACGGATACTGCGGTTGCACCAGCCATAATAAACTCAAGCGCATCCTCTGCACTTGCGATTCCTCCCATTCCGATGATCGGGATCTTCACAGCATTTGCAACCTGGTAAACCATACGCACAGCTACAGGCTTCACAGCAGGGCCGGACATTCCGCCGGTTTTATTGGCAAGGGCAAAGGTTCTGCGATTGATATCAATTTTCATTCCGGTGATCGTATTGATCAAGGAAACCACATCTGCGCCACCCGCCTCTGCTGCACGTGCCATCTCTGTGATATCGGTTACATTAGGGCTCAATTTCATAATAACCGGCTGTCTGGCGTATTTTTTTACTTCCTTTGTAATTGCCTCCAGCGCACCGGGATTCTGGCCAAAAGCAATGCCACCCTCTTTTACATTCGGACAGGATACATTAATTTCCAGCATATCTACAGGCTCATTTGCCAGACGCTCTACTACTTCACAGTAGTCCTCTGTAGTCCTTCCGCACACATTTACAATAATTTTTGTATCATATTTCTTCAAAAAAGGAATGTCTCTCTCGCAGAAAACATCGATTCCGGGATTCTGCAGACCAATTGCGTTCAGCATACCACCTGTTGTCTCAGCAACACGGGGAGTAGGATTACCTGGCCATGGCACATTTGCCACACCCTTTGTCACTACTGCACCAAGATTGTTCAAATCTACAAATTCACTGTATTCCGCACCGGATCCAAAAGTTCCGGAAGCAGTCATTACCGGGTTCTTAAGTGTAACTCCCGCAAGATTTACGCTCATATTGCTCATAACTCTACCTCCGTACTTCTGAACACAGGGCCATCTTTACATACACGCTTATTGTGTACATGGGAATGATCGTCAACCTCTGTAGACTGGCACACGCATCCAAGGCAGGCACCGATTCCACAGGCCATACGTTCCTCCATGGAAATCCAGCAAGGAATTTCCTTTTCCAGGGCATAGGCCTTGATTGCACGGAGCATAGGCTTAGGTCCACAGGCAAAGATCACATCTGCTTCCAGTCCATTCTCACGAATGGCATCCATTACGTTTCCCTTCGTTCCGGCAGAACCATCTTCTGTTGCAATATAAACTTTGCCGTTTTTACCAAATTCTTCATCTAAAAATAGTTCATCACGATAACCAAGAACTGCTATTTTCTCCGCATCCAGCTGCTTCATGGTCTCTAACATAGGAGGAACACCAATTCCACCGCCCATAAGAAACACCTTTTTGCCAGCTGCCTCTTCCATAGGAAAACCATTTCCCAGAGGTCCCAGAAGTTCAAGCTGCTCTCCGGCTGTCAGCCTGGAAAAGCTCTCTGTCCCGGTCTTAGGACCGGTAACACGATAAACAAGACGAAGTGCGCCTTTCTCCTTATCAATCTCACAAAGACTGATCGGACGCGGAAGCAGTTTGCCGCCATCCTGTGTATAAACAGAAACAAATTGTCCCGGCTTTGCGTTTCTGGCAATTGTCTTCGTCTGAAGCCACATACTGTAAATATCTTTTCCAATACATTCCTGACTGATAATTGTACAGGTTTCTTTTACCTTTGTGCCCATTTTCTTCCTCCTAGCGGTTCTCAAGAGCTGTGCTGATATCCAGGATCATATCCTTTACAGCCTGACGGGAAGCATCTGCATAATTAGCCTCACCAAACTGTGCGTATTTATCCTGTTTATAAGCAGCAATGATTCCTCTGGAAGAGTTTACGATCGCACCAAGACCATCTTCGTTAAAGAAATGTACAAGATCAGCACCCTTGCCACCCTGCGCACCATATCCCGGTACCAGGATAAAGGTCTTCGGCATAAGCTTTCTTAAAACCTTGCCCATTTCCGGATAAGTAGCACCTACAACAGCACCTACATAGCTGTAGCCATCACCCATGAGTTCATCCCCCCACTGGGCAACCTTTTCGCCAACCCACTCATAAAGAGGACGTCCTTCAATAATTCTATCCTGGAATTCTCCGCTGGATGGATTCGATGTTTTAACCAATACGAAAATTCCCTTTTTTTCTTCCTTGCAGACATCCATAAATGGCTTCACACCGTCTGTTCCAAGATATGGGTTCACCGTTGCAAAATCCTCATCAAATGGAACGTATGTCTTACTTCCCACCTGGATTCTTCCCAGATGTCCGGTAGCATATGCTGCAGATGTAGAACCGATGTCACCACGCTTAATATCTCCGATCACTACAAGACCTTTTTCCTTACAGTAATCCACTGTACGCTTGTAAGCTGCAAGTCCCGGAATTCCAAATTGCTCATACATGGCAATCTGTGGCTTTACCGCCGGGATCAGATCAAATGTCGCATCTACGATACCCTTATTGTACTGCCAGATTGCTTCTGCTGCACCCTCTAAAGTCTCACCAAACTCCTTGAAAGCTGCATCCTGAATCTGCTTCGGAATGTAGTTCAGCATTGGGTCCAGTCCTACTACGATCGGTGCTCCTGTTTTTTTAATGTTGGTAATAAGTTTATTGATCATGGATGTTTCCTCCTGCATAATATTTATCATTTATTTTACTGCTGCATCCTTGTATACAAGTTTTCCATCACAGATGGTGTACAGAATCTTTCCCTTTACCTCTTTGCCTTCAAAAGGTGTATTCTTACCCTTGGAGACAAAATCTGCCTTGCAGATCGTGTATGGATTATGGATATCGGCAATCACCACATCTGCCGGATGTCCTTTCTGAATGGTTCCGCATGACAGATTCAGGACCTGCGCCGGATTGTAGCTCATCTTCTCCACAAGCTGAGAAAGAGTCAGAATTCCTGTTTCTACAAGAGCTGTATAGCTAAGTGCAAAGCTAGTCTCAATTCCTACGATTCCAAAAGCTGCTGTCCGCATGGAACCGGACTTATCTTTCTGGGTATGTGGAGCATGGTCTGTACTGATCACCTGGATATAGCCTTCCTTCAGACCTTCGATCAGTGCATCCACATCCTTTCTGGTACGAAGAGGAGGATTCATTTTGTAATTGGGATCATCTCTTTCAATATCATCGGATGTAAGAATAAAGTGATGCGGGCAAACCTCCGCAGTTACATTCTCAATGCCTTCTGCCTGTAACATTTTCATCATAATAGCAACGCCTCTGGTAGAACAATGGCAAAGATGCAGTTTCGCTCCTGTTTCAATAGCAAGAAGAGAATCTCTTGCCGCAATAGTGTCCTCTGTGGAATTACAGATTCCAGGAAGACCAAGTCTCTTTGCATTCTCATCATCATTCATACAGCCATTTCCACGAAGCGTCATATCCTCGCAATGATCCAGGATCGGAAGACCGGCCTTTACCGCTTCTTCCATAGCCTGCTTGCAAAGACTTGCCTTCATAACGGATTTGCCATCTTCTGAAAGAGCCGGTACTCCGGCTGCCGCCATACCTGCTATATCGGAAAGCTCCTCTCCAAGTTCCCCCTTTGTCATAGCTCCTGCCTGGAGCACATGGATTGGGGAAACCTGCGCTGCTTTATTTTTCACATAATTTGCACGATCCGGGTTGTCAATCACTGGAGTGGTATTTGGCATTGCTACTGCTGTAGTCACGCCACCTCTTGCAGCAGCATGGGAGCCGCTTTCGATGTCCTCTTTCTCGGTCTGTCCCGGATCACGAAAATGAACGTGAAGATCCACAAGGCCGGGCATCACTACCAGCCCCTTCGCATCTATAATACTGTCATCCTTATCCTTCACCTTCAGCTTGTCTCCAACTTCCTGGATCATGCCGTCATCCAGATAAACATCTGTAACTTTATCCATCTGGGTGGCCGCATCAACAACACGTCCGCCTCGAATCAGAATACCCATTTGGTTCTCTCCCTTCTGGTATAACATACTTTATCACAACTA
>CAKRRG010000048.1 GCA_934394545.1 uncultured Blautia sp. | reverse complement strand
GCAGGGGTGGAAGTGCAGCAATGTACGGAGCTGACTGCTACTAATCGGGTGAGGGCTTGACCAATGATCGCAAGGTTGATTAAAAAGATTCTTGACAAAATTCCAACAAGGATGTAACATGTATGTAGTTTTGAAGGTGCAAACCTTTATATTCCTCCTTAGCTCAGTCGGTAGAGCATTCGGCTGTTAACCGAAGTGTCGTTGGTTCGAGTCCAACAGGGGGAGTTTAATCGGAGCATGAAGTCCGATTTGATAAGGCTCCATGGTCAAGCGGTTAAGACACCGCCCTTTCACGGCGGTAACAGGGGTTCAAATCCCCTTGGAGTCATTCGCATTAGCGAATAATTAAATATGGTGCCATAGCCAAGTGGTAAGGCAAAGGTCTGCAACACCTCTATCCCCAGTTCAAATCTGGGTGGCACCTCTAGAAGCTCTTGAATAAATCAAGAGCTTTTTTCGTGTCTAAAAACAGAACTGTTGAGAAAAATCATCCTCACGATATTGCCTCGATTCTGGACGGAGCGAATGTGGATGTCCGTGCAAGACATCACTGTTCACAGCCTCTTCTGGCGCATCTGGGAGTGCTGGTTACTACCGGGCCAGCATTTCCTTCTACAATGATATTGGCAGATCTTTTTTTCAGGATGATTAAGGGGGAGGTAACCGGTGATGCAAAGAAAGAGTAAAAAACTTTTTAGAAAAGGCAATGACAAAATGGTATGGTAGTGCTATAATCCATATACTGATGGCAAAAGAGAGGTCCATGAGGCCTTTTTTTGTGTAACAGGAAATTAATGAAGGAGAAAAGTGAAATGAAAGAAGAAAGACAGGATCTGACTACGGGCTCCATCTGGGGGAAAATGCTGTTTTTCAGTATTCCGCTGGTGATGACGAATCTCTTGCAGGTGTTGTTTAATATGGCAGATATTGCCGTTATTGGCCAGTTTGCAGGATCATTATCTTTGGGCGCAGTGGGATCCACTACCACACTCGTAACGCTATTTACAGGGATTCTGATCGGCATGGCAGGTGGAATTAATGTTCTGGTTGCAAGATTTTTTGGTGCCAGAGATAAGAGAAGTACCGTTCATACCATTCATACAGCGCTTCTGGTCAGTCTGGCGGCAGGCGTGATCGTAATGGCTTTTGGTTTGATCTTTTCAAAGGGAGTTCTGGAATTGTTAAATACCAAGGCAGAGCTTCTGGATGGAGCCGTGTTGTATATTCAGATATATTTTCTGGGCATGCCTGCGTTGGCTCTTTATAATTTTGGTAATGCAGTGTGCAGCGCTTTGGGAGATACCAAGAAGCCTTTGTATTATCTGACTTTTGCCGGCGTTGTGAATGTGATTTTGAATTTGTTCCTGGTAATTGTCTGTAAACTGGATGTAGCCGGTGTAGCGATCGCCAGCATTATTTCCCAGTATATTTCAGCGTTCCTGATTTTGCGTGCACTGGCAAAAATGGGAGGGGACTATGCACTTCGCCTTTCAGAATTACATTTTGACAGAAGAATGGCAAAATATATCATACAGATTGGCCTTCCGGCTGGATTACAGAATGGAATTTTTCAGGTGGCGAACCTGTTTATCCAGGCGGGTGTCAATTCTTTCGATGCGACGATGGTTGCAGGTAACTCTGCAGCAGCTAATGCAGATGCGCTTTTATATGATACGATGGCTGCCTTTTATACGGCCTGTGGAAGCTTCATGGGACAGAATTACGGTGCAGGAAAAAGAGACCGTGTACGAAAAAGCTATCTGATCAGCCTGACTTATTCTTTTGGAATCGGATTGATCGGAGGAATCTGCCTGGTTATTTTCGGAAAGCAGTTTCTGGCATTGTTTACCGGGGAAGCTGCGGTTATAGAGGCTGGAATGAAGCGTCTTACCATTATGGGATTCAGTTACGGATTTTCTGCATTTATGGATTGTACCATTGCCGGTTCTCGTGCGTTAGGCAAGAGTATAGTTCCTACTGTTATTGTAATTATGGGTTCCTGTGTATTCCGAATGATCTGGGTGAATACGGTTTTCGCTTACTTCAGAACGATTCCCTCTCTCTATTTGCTGTATATTTTCTCATGGGGAATTACGGCAATTGTAGAGATCATCTATTTTGTTCATGTATATAGGAATACGAAAATCGGATAAAACTAAGAAATGAAAACAGCCTTCGGCTCTTGCTTTTCAATGAAACTTATTGAAAAACAAAAGTCAGAAGGCTGTTCGTTTTGAATGCTTTGTTTTAAGCGGAAGGTGTAAGCGCCAGTTCCAGGGAAGTATCTGCATAGAAGGTATTGGCGTTATAAAGATACAGGACTTCCTGGATCTCTTCCACCTGCATCAGCTCCTCCAAATCGTCATAGAAATAACGAGGGTCTACCATAACAATCTTTCGATAGTAGGGGGCAAGGAATGGAATCAGACTATTCGCATAGGAATCCTTGATCACAAGTAAAGTACGGTTTTCCTCGGTAGGTGTGGTGATCACAACCTTACTGTGGTTTCCTCCGAAAAACATTGCATATTTATCGCGGGTCTCCAGCTGGCTTGTATCGTAGAAGCTGGCTGTTTTTTTCTGCTCATCTACATAGTTAACAACAGAGGAGGGAGCCTCATTTCTGGGAAGAAATACATCCATTTCTTCTTTCTTGGAAGCACGGAAGCCACTTTTTGCTGAAAGAGTTCCCTGGAAGCTTGTGGAAACAGGGAGCTTGTCATAGGAAATGGAAGAAGAATCAATTCCAAGCACCTTCGCAAGCTTCAGATAGGCGAAATAAGCACCCTGGGTAGTCCAGTGATGGTCAGTGTGGTAATAAATATTATCCTCCTTATGCTGGGTAAAGGTGTCACGCACATCTACAAAGGTGACTCCCGCCTTCTCAAGGGATGAGGCTGTGGCGTCCAGATAAGGGTTCTGGTCAGTTGCAGCAGCCAGAACAGGAAGCTTATCGGAAAGGATGTTTACTGCATTTGGTGCGATTAGTGCATACTGCGGAAGGTCTGAATGTCTTGCTGCAAAATCTGTCATAGCTTTTATTGTGCGGTTCAGGCGCTCCTGGGATGGGGCTGTAAAGTCCTCCATCAGGTAGCCGCTTTTTCCAAGAAAAACGCCGTTCTCTTTAGTATTTCCAAGGATACGCTGAGCTGTGGCACGCAATGTGATCCACCAGTCACGCAGGAAAAACTGGTCATTTACATAAGTCTCATACCCATCGGCAAATTTGCCGGAGGTAAGCTGTGAGACGCTGATGGCCGGACGGGAAGCCAGCACGCGGTTCTCCTTCTGTGAAAATCCTCTGTCCGGAACAATGAAATTGATTATCAGTACTGCCAGAATGAAAATGCCGAAGAGACATCCGGTCAGATGATAAAAATAACGGTAGCCGTTTGGTTTCTTTTTCATGGGTCCTCCAATTCATACGGTATCAGCTTTGGGATGATCGGGAAATACGCTCTAGAACTGCTGATACATAAATGGTGTATAGGAACTATAGATCATATATGCGATGCAAAGGAAAAACAGGATCGCATTTATGACTGCGGCAAGGGTGGTATATCGTCTTGTAAGCCGTTTGAAATACTGGTAAAGTCCGGGACGGCAGCTGATCATGGAGATAATCAGCAAAAGCAGTCCGGATTTCAGCGCGTAAAGGGATGGACGGTCTGCGAAGCAGGAAGCTCCGAATCCAAACATGGATCCCAGCATTTTCCCAATGGCAGCAGGCGTGGACTGGCTGAAAAATACCCAGCCGATTATGACTGCCAGCATCGTGTATGCATTGCGCATCCAGGTGGGCGCTTTTTCCAGAAAGCGTCCCAGAAGGAATTTCTCTGCAAGAAGAAGCAATCCATAGTAAACACCCCAGAATACAAAGTTCCAGCTGGCACCATGCCAGAGACCGGTAAGCGCCCATACAACAAGAATGTTGCGGATATGCTTTCCGGTGGAAACACGGTTGCCTCCAAGGGGAATGTAAATGTAATCACGGAACCAGCTTCCCAGTGAAATATGCCAGCGGCGCCAGAATTCGGAAACGCTGGTGGAAATATAAGGATAATCAAAGTTATTCTTGAAGTTAAAGCCTAACATCTGTCCGAGACCGATTGCCATATCGGAATATCCGCTGAAATCAAAGTACAGCTCCAAGGTATATGCACCAATAGCGATCCAGGTTCCAAGAAAAGAGGTGGTACCTGAGGTCTGGAGCGTAGTATATAATGCAGATAAGTTATCAGCAAGAAGCACTTTCTTGGACAGGCCTTTGATAAAAAGCTCTGCGCCGGCGCCAAGACGTGTCATATTAATACTGCGGCGCTGGATGGAATCTTTGATATCTGTATAACGGACAATGGGACCAGCAGTCATATGAGGAAACATGGTACTGTACACTGCATATGGGAAAAATCCCCGGCAGGGCTCTGTTTTGCCCATGTAAATGTCCAGAATATAGGAAAGATTCTTAAAGGTATAAAAGGAAAGTCCGATAGGCAGCGCCAGCTGTGGATAAGTAAGCTTCAGGCCTGTAATACCGCTGATGGTGTCCAGCAAAAATCCCCAGTATTTAAAAAATCCCAGGATCAGAAGATTCACGACAACTGCAAAAATAAGATTCCGTTTGCGGGATGGATGATTCTCTTTTTGTTTTCCCAGCTCTTTCCCCATGTAATAATTGAAAAAACTGGAAAAAAGCATAAGAATCAGATAAGTAGGATCTCCCCATGCGTAAAAGAAAAGGCTTCCTGCAAAAAGTACAGGATTGCGTGCCTTGGCTGGTACAAAATAGTAGATCAGCAGAAATATGGGAAGAAAGCAAAATATAAATATTACACTGTTAAATACCATAACGTAAATTCTCCTATATCAGGGATAATAATGCCTGGCGCAGCTTCTGTGCGTTCTCTCCGCAGAAATACCAGACGTATGCACCACGTTTTTCTACAGAGGCTTCTCCAAGAAGGGCCATCTGATCCGTTCCATAGCCTTCGAAAATATTCTTCTGGCTCTCCAGATGAGCCTGGGCTGCTTCCAGATAGGCAGCTGCTTCTGAGGAAGATTTGGCCTTTACCACAAGAACCTCATCTACAGACATAGGAGAGGCTGCCTTGCGAAAAAAGTAACTGTCAATGTCACTGTCATCGATCTGATAGAAACGGCGAAGTCCGGAAACGCCAGGCTGGTCTAGGTCGGAAACACCGGAAACCTTCTCCAGGGCGGCCTGGATCTTATCTATCGATACGTCTGCTGCATAATCAGACACATAAAGACGTCCTAGGTATACCACAAGGAAAATCACCATGGCAGTCTTTATGATAAGGGGAACTGTAATTCTGAAATCATTTATTCTTTTGGTTGGTTTCATACAAGACCTGCCCTTTCTGCCATATAAGTAAGCCATTTTGGATAATAACTGTAGACCATATGCTCACCGTCCGGCTCATACATATCCTCATCTACAAGGAACGTGTCATCAATGAAGGTACAGCCCATTTCTTCACAAAAATCCCGTAATGCCTGATTAAAGGAATCGTAATAAGCAAGGGCAGGGCTCTGGTCAATGGCACTCTGCTGGATGGGAAGAATGCTGTTGATATAAATAGCAGTATCCGGAAGTGCGCTCTGGATCTGTTTTATTTTTACACGGTAGGCATCGATAAAGGCGGAGGAATCACCGTTGTAAATTTCCAGATCATTTGCTCCAAAGGACAGGAAAAATACGCTGGGATTCAGGCTGATGGCAGTACTGATCTGTTCATCGGCAGCGTCAATACGGAGGCCAAGCTTGGCAACAACAATACTGGTATCAAGAAAACCGTATTCTGCAATGGATTCTGTAATAGAATCGCCTACAATAACAGTTCCCTGAAAGGCCTGTTTGATTTGTAAGTCTGTGAGGATATCGCCCAGAACCCCCTCCTCAGAGTCGGAACCGGCAGGCTTATCCTTCTCAGTAAGGGCGCGGATCTCATCCTCTATACTGGAAATATCGGCTGTTTCAAGCTGCTTAAGACGGTCGACAGTCTCCTGACATTGCTTGTCAGAGTTACCTGAACGAGAGCAAAAAAAAGCTACCCCTGCAGCCAGCACAACGACTGCTGGGATAACGGCAAGAATGGTTTTGTTATTTTTTATATTATTCAAGATTCAATTCTCCGATATAAATAGATATAATTCGTTTTCCTTCGACATTTATTATAATACCATAGTGAAAAACTTCAAGTATAAAAACAGATTTTTTATATAGGAAATTCTGCTCTTTTTCCGGCTTTTTGTGGACGAAATTCACGAAAAGGGTTATACTGTGCAAAAGAACTGGAAGATGACAGGAGGAGTACTGATGGAAGACAAGAAAAATAAAATTTTACGGGGACAGATTCCCACATCTGTGTTTTATATTCTTTTTGGACTGTGTCTGGCATTTATGCCTGTGGAAACAGTGAATGTGCTGTGCAAGGTGGTTTTCGGTCTGGTTCTCATCGGTGCCGGAGTGTATCACATTTTGATTTTTGTTTTGGAAAAAGACAATTCTACCATACTGGATCTTTTTTCCGGTGTGATCGTGCTTGTGATCGGTATCTTCCTGTTTATGAATCCAACTGTCGTTGTGAAGCTTCTTACGCTTATGCTGGGAGCCCTTATTCTGGTGGACAGTATCTGGATGCTGGGTGGCAGTATAAAACTGATGAAGAGAAAGCAGGGAGTCTGGAAGGCCTTTCTTATTGAGAGTCTGATTTTTGTAGGGCTTGGAGTTTTGCTTCTGATCAATCCATTCTCTGAGCTTAAAAGAACCGTGCAGATTGCCGGAGGTATTTTTGTAGCAAATGGTGTTCTGGATATTATTTTTTATCTGATCCTGAAGCATGGGTTGAAGAAGGAACTGGCAGAGGATCATGGGGAGACCGACGCCGGAAAGACGGAGCCTGAGGAATCACAGCCAGCCCAGACTGCGCAGGAGAATCAGGCAGAGCAGGAGCCCCCGGCAGCACAGGAGAATCAGGCAGAGCAGGAGGCCCCGGTTGCGCAGGTGGATCCGGCAGTCCAGGAACAGGAGGAGGCACCTGAGGAGTGGAAGGATTGACGCAGAATATTGTAATCATAAGCTTTTCCGGAATTTATGAAAAGGAACAGTTCTATAAAGGGGAACCGATCTCCTGGATGGATCTGAAAGGGCTTTCCGGTACCAACTGCTACTGTGATGGAGTGGCGAAGGCGCAGATTCTGGAAAAAACAGAAAAATATCCTACTTCCGGAATTTATTTTATAGATTCAGGCAATTATCATTATATGAGCAGAATCGGGGCAGAGGAAGTGGAAGAGCCTTTTAATCTGCTTGTTTTTGATAATCATACAGATATGCAGCTGCCTGCTTTCGGAGGACTTTTGTCCTGTGGCGGTTGGATTGCCAGTGCCCTTGAAGAGGTGGAAAATCTCAGGGAAGTCTGGCTGATCGGACCGGATGAAGAAGCATATCAGCAGGTGGAGGAACCCTTTAAGAGCCGGGTGCATTTTTTGTCCAGAGAGAAACTGGAAGACCTGGATATGCAAAGCGTCAGAACACAGGAATTTCTGAATGCGTGGATTTCGGAGCTGCCTGCTGATTTACCTTTATATGTTTCAATTGATAAGGATGTACTTTGTCAGGAGGAAGCAGCTACTACCTGGAGTCAGGGAGATATGACTTTAAAGGAAATGCTGGAGATCCTGGAATGCCTGAGAAAGCATTTTGCTAAGAAGGGCGGCAGGTTTGTCCGGGTAGACATCTGTGGAGAATGTGATCCGGATGAAAGCGTGGAGAATTATAAAAATGATCATGCCAATAAGGAGCTTCTGAAGTTCTGGAAGAGGTCTGGAGGACTGGAAGAATATGAAAAATGAACTTTTGAAAATCGGTCCGTTTACCGTCTACGGGTATGGACTGATGATCGCCATTGGAATCCTGGCAGCTTATTTTACCGGAGAATACAGAGCCAAAAAGCGAAAGCTGCCTTATGAGCACGTTTTTTATCTGGTGATATGGTGCGTTCTGGGAGGCTTTTTGGGAGCCAAAATTCTATATTGGATTACGGAATGGAAGAGTATTGCAGAGAATCCGGGATTTCTGAGGGATACCCTGACAGACGGTTTTGTGGTTTTTGGTGGGATTATCGGTGGAATTATTACGGCCTACGTGTACTGCAGAGTGGAAAAACTGGATTTTCTCAGATTTTTTGATACCTTGATGCCATCTGTGGCACTGGCCCAAGGCTTTGGAAGGATTGGATGCCTGCTGGCCGGCTGTTGCTATGGAAAGGAGGCTGCGGGCGGTTTCTCTGTGACCTTTCATACTTCTACCTTTGCCCCGAATGGAGTGGCATTGATTCCTACCCAGATTTATTCCAGTATTCTTGATTTTCTCCATTACGGCTTGCTGCTTTTGATTTTGCAAAGACAGAAAAAGAATGGGGAGACAGCGGCATGTTATCTGATCTTCTATAGTGCAGGCAGATTTGTGCTGGAATTTTTCAGGGGAGATCTGGCAAGAGGAAGTGTGGGAGTGTTATCTACCTCACAATTTATTTCCGTGTTTACCTTTGCAGCGGGAATTGTTCTGTTCGTATTTTTTGCCGGGAAAAAGCATACTCTTAAATGAAAAAGCTTTATGAGGCAAGTATGAAAAAGTGTGAAGCTGAGTATAAGAAAGAAAACGCAAAAAATCCGGAAGTTCTCTCTGCTCTTTCTCCGGCACAGAATGAAATGTATGGAGATTTTATTGTAAAATATATGGGTGATTTTCAGGAAGACCTGGGCGATGTCCCAGGCCTTCTTTTTCAGAAGATCAACTCCATTTACGGAGTTGTTTATGCACCTTTACGGGAAATGGGAAAGCTGGATATCAATACGTATTCGTACAGCTTTATTCCGAAATGTTACACGTATATGGATCTGGGAAGTCTGAGTGCCTCAGGAATTACCAGGCTTCAGGGCCATCCCTATCTGCAGCTGAAGGGACAGGGAACAGCAATTGCAATTGTGGATTCCGGAATTGATTATAGAAATCCACTTTTCTGGAATGAAATGGGGAGCAGGATCCTTTGTATCTGGGATCAGACTCTGGAAGGGGACAACGAGGAAGTACCATTTGGACGGGTTTTCTGGAAAAAGGACATTGACCGTGCTTTGGCATCTGAAAATCCTTTGGAAATTGTGCCGTCTACAGATACAAATGGCCATGGAACCAGAATGGCTGCGATTGCAGCCGGAAACTATATGCCGGAAGAAAATTTTTCCGGGGCGGCTCCGGAAGCAATGCTGATCGTGGTAAAAGTAAAGCAGGCGAAAAAATATCTTCGGGAATTTTATCTTTTTCCATCTTCGGCAGAGCTTTTTCAGGAAAATGACATTATGATCGGGATGGATTTTGCAGTAAAAACTGCAAATGACAGACAAATGCCTCTTTCGTTATGTCTTGGAATCGGAAGCAGCCAAGGGGCTCATATGGGAAAAAATCCTTTGAGCAATTACGTGGATTATATATCTCAGTTTTCTCTAAATTCCGTATCAATCGCAGCCGGAAATGAAGGTGCGGCAAGGCATCATTATGCAGGGAGACTTACGGATCAGGAGAAGCAGGCAGGCGCAGAGCTTCGCGTGGGAGATAAGGAGCCTGGTTTTACCATGGAATTCTGGGGAGAGCCACCGGAAATCTATTATCTTTCCCTGGAGTCCCCAACCGGTGAAATACTGGATATCAGTGCATCATTGGGAGATGTGACACAGGTATTGTCTTTTGTTTTTGTGGAGACAAAAATAGAAGTGAATTATGTTTCGATTGAGAGGCAGACCGGATATACGCTGGTTTATTTAAGATTTATCCAGCCGGCAGCAGGAATCTGGCGGATTTTTGTCCGGGGAAGGGAAGGGCAGAATGCAAGCTTCCATATGTGGCTGCCGGTACAGGGACTGATTTCAGAAGAAACCTATTTTCTGGAGCCTTCCCCTTACAATACGATAACAGCACCTGGGGATTCCCTGGAAAGCATTACCGTGACGGCATATCAATACCGTGATAATAGCCTGTATATTCAGGCCGGCCGGGGCTTTATGCCAGATGGAAATGTGGTGCCGCAGGTGGCGGCTCCTGGTGTGCAGGTTCAGGTGCCTGGGATAAATGGAACTTATGGTCAGGCATCAGGAACCAGTCTTGCAGCCGCACAGACAGCAGGAGCCGCTGCACTGTTGTTTGAGTGGGCGGTAATACGGGGAAATCAGCCATACTTTACCGGTTCCAGTGTAAAAAACTATATTATACGAGGGGCAAAAAGAGAAGAGCGCATGTCCTATCCGAATAGAGATTGGGGATTTGGGCGTTTGGATCTGTATCGTACCTTTGAATTGTTGACATAGGAGAAAAATAAATATTAACAAAAATCAGAAGGATTTTTTGTGAATATTACAACCAAATACTTTTAGGCAATCTAATTGTTTTTGTACGCTCCATTTGGTATACTGTATAAAACGAAAGAAAGCAGGATAACATTATGAAGAGAGGCAGTATTTTTGAAACTGATGGTATTCCCCGAATTCAGGAGGCTCTTCCCCTTGCGTTGCAGCATGTAGTGGCAATGATCGTGGGATGCGTCACCCCTGCTATTATTGTGGCAGGTGCAGCGGGTCTGGAGAACAAGGATCAGGTCATCCTCATCCAGGCAGCTCTTGTTGTTGCAGCATTGTCTACCTTGCTCCAGCTTTTCCCAATTGGGAAAAAGTACCGGATCGGTTCGGGACTCCCTGTCATTATGGGTGTGAGCTTTGCCTATGTGCCGAGTATGCAGGCAATAGCAGATGGGTATGGAATCGACACGATTCTGGGAGCACAGATCGTAGGCGGTATTGTGGCTGTTGTAATGGGAATCATGGTGAAAAAGATCAGAGTATTTTTCCCGCCATTGATTACGGGAACGGTTGTATTTACCATCGGACTTTCCCTGTATCCAACTGCGATTAATTACATGGCCGGTGGAGTATCGAATCCGGATTATGGTTCCTGGGAGAATTGGCTGGTAGCTTTTTTCACTTTGGCAGTGGTAACCGCATTGAATCATTTTGGCAAAGGAATCTGGAAGCTTTCTTCCATTCTCATTGGTATGGTGGCTGGATATATTGTATCCATTCCGTTTGGCATGGTGAATCTTTCCAGTGTGGGTAAGGCAAGTGTGTTCCAGGTACCACAGCCTCTGCATTTCGGTGTGCATTTTGAGATTTCCGCCTGTGTGGCGATCGGACTTCTTTTTGCAATTAACTCCATTCAGGCAATTGGTGATTATTCTGCAACAACCATCGGTGCCATGAACCGTACACCTAAGGATTCAGAGCTTCAGGGTGGTATTGTGGCTTATGGTCTTACGAACATTGTAGGAGCACTTTTCGGAGGACTTCCAACGGCCACTTACAGCCAGAATGTTGGTATTGTTACCACAACCAAGGTTATCAATCGCTGGGTTCTGGGATTGGCAGCAGCGTTCCTTGGAATTGCCGGATTTGTGCCGAAATTCTCTGCGCTTCTTACGACCATTCCACAGTGTGTGCTGGGTGGAGCAACCGTATCTGTATTTGCTTCCATCGCTATGACTGGTATGAAGCTGGTAGCTTCTGCGGAAATGGATTACCGTAATTCTTCTATCGTAGGTCTGGCGGCGGCACTTGGTGTTGGTGTTTCCCAGGCAAATGCAGCCCTTGCTACACTTCCTGCATGGGTGACTACTATTTTTGGAAAATCTCCGGTGGTACTGGCAACACTTATTGCTGTTTGTCTGAATTTGATTTTGCCGAAATCAAGGGAAGAACAGAAGATAGAGAAAATCCATGACAGTGAAGTCCAGGAGAAGCTGGAGGCCGATCACAGAAGCTTTGAGAAAAAATAATACGAAGATGCACGAAAAGTAAATAAGGAAAAGATAAGAACCCCTTCCTCTGAGAAATGCCTGGCAAGCTGTATCCTGGTTACCTGGCATGAAAGCGGAAGGGGCTCTTTTGATTTTTTATTTTCTATATACGCAAACCGGCAGTCCGTCTGCTGCGATTGGCAATTCTACATTTCCCTGGATCAGTGGGCTGGCATAGCGGATGAAATCTTCTGTTACGTCAGAACCATCCTCATGGATCCATGAAAGGGGAACTGTTTTCTCCTCATTACAGATTTCATTTACATCTTCAAGACCACATTTTACATGGTAAACGCCATCAGAGGTTTCCTGGCGGATGAAGGAGACCATTTTGCCGGTTTCTCCATTCAGGGCTGCCTGAACACCAAAAATTCCGGCAGTAATAGCTTCCTGACGATCTGTGTCGGAAAGCATGGAGGCACTGCAGCGCTGGCTTACATTCAGCTCAATGGAACGGGCCTTTACCCCAAGACGGCTGCGAACCAGGTTCTCCAGATATTTGCCGCAGCCTGCCAGCATTTTGTGTCCGAAGGTGTCTGTGCCAACAGAATTATCATATTCGCAGATGAAGGTTCCCTTGTCATCATGGATTCCTTCAGAAACGCAGACTACAACATTGCAGTTCTTTTCAAAGCATGCATTTACCTTCGTCAGGAAAGCTTCTGTGTCGAAGGCTGTCTCTGGAAGATAGATGAGAAGGGGATTGTCACCGGTGTATTTCCGGGCCAGAACGCTTGCAGCCGTGAGCCATCCTGCGTGACGTCCCATAATCTCTACAATGGTAACGGATTTTTTCTCATAAACACTGGCATCCAGGGTGATCTCGCGGACTGTGGAAGCGACATATCTGGCAGCACTTCCGAAGCCAGGAGTGTGATCTGTGTGGATAAGATCGTTGTCAATAGTCTTCGGCTCGCCGATAATGCGAATGTCACTGCCTGTCATGGCAGCATACCGGGAAAGCTTGCTTACTGTATCCATGGAGTCATTGCCTCCAATATAGAAGAACCAGCCAATATTCATCTCTTCAAATTTACGGAAAAGCTCAGGATAGACCGGATCCTCCAGGGATTCCGGAAGCTTATAGCGGCAGGAGCCAAGATAAGCGCCTGGTGTGTAGGTAAGGTACTCCAGCTTCTCACCTGGAAGTGCTTCCTCAAAGTCCAGGATAGTACCCTTAAGAAAACCTTCAATACCATTTATCATACCGTAAACATGTCCAATCTCTTCCTGGCGGATTCCTTCTGAAACCACGCCGTAAAGGCTGCTGTTAATAACTGCAGTAGGTCCGCCGGACTGACCGACGATCAGATTCTTTTTTGCCATTTTGGTGAAACCTCCTGTTTTTATATGAATAGCTTTCTTCGTTACTGATGAACAGTAACTGTATTATAACAGGAGATTGGCAATGTGGCAAATCAGAAAAATCCGATTGTGGGAAAGGAACAGATGGATTATAATAGAAGACAGGGAAACTGCAAAAAGAAAGCAGGAATTACAAATGGAAAAAGAACAGGATGTATTGTATCGAAAATTTCAGACAACCGGTCAGGAGCGGATCCGGCTTGCCTGTGCACTGGAAGGCTTTTTTTCCGGTGCAGATAGCAGAATGGAAGAGAAAAATGCGTATAGCCAGTATCTGAGACGACGGATCCGGCCGGCTATGGAGACTTTGATCCTGGATGAAAATGTGTCTGGAATGGAGATTTTGGAGTCCCAGAACTGGTTTGGAGAAGAGGAATTGGAGAGCTTTATCTGTACAGCCAGGAAGGAACGAAGGCTGGAAAGCCTGGTATGGCTGATGCAGCTAAAGGATAGGAAATACGGATATAAAGAGAAACTATTTGACCTATAAAAGGAAATCAGACGGAAGTATGCAGGAAAAACAACAACAGTATGAGAAACTTGGAAGAAAGATTTTATATACCTGCCGGAATGAGATATGTGCAAGATTTCCATTCTTTTTCCAGGCGGCAGCAGGGCTTTCGCTGGTGGTGGAAAGCGAAAATCTTGCAGGGATTGGAACGGACGGGGAAGCTATAATTGGGAATCCGTTGTTTCTGATCCGCACTTGGTCAGAGATACCGGCAAGATTGAAAAGAGGCTATCTCCATATGCTTTTTCATTGTCTTTATCAGCATCCCTTTCTATCTGAAAAAACAGAAAAAAACTTGTGGAATCTGGCATGTGATATTGCGGTAGAGCTTTTGATCGAACAGGATATTCCGGAAAAAATGTGGCAGAATCCACCTGAAATGCAGGCAAAAAGGAAATCGGTTCTGGCATATTTCAGGGAGGGAGAGATTTCTGCACAGGTGATATATCAGAAACTGAAGGAAGGGGAATTCCCATTTCCTATCGAAGAAATGGAAGGATTATTTTTCTTTGATGACCATTCTCTATGGAACCGTAGTCCGGAGAAGAATGACAATAAAAGAGAGAAATGGGAGAAGCTTTTAACGTATACGACAATGGGAAAGGAGCGTCAGAAACACCGGATCGGAGCGATACCAGGAAGTCGTGAAGAGGAACTGGAGGCGTTATACAGGAGTAGTTATGACTATAGGAAATTCCTTCGGAAATTTGCATTCCCAAGAGAAGAACTCCAGTTGGATGAGGAAAGCTTTGATTATATTTTTTATAATTTTGGAATGAAACAATATGGAAATCTGCCACTGATCGAACCCTTGGAATATAAAGAAGTGAACCGTCTGGAGGAACTGGTGATCGCGATTGATACCTCAGGCTCCTGTTCCAGAGAACTGGTGCAGCGCTTTCTGGGGGAGACTTATCAGATCCTCAGTACCAGAGAGAATTTCTTCCGGCAGATGAACGTGTATATTATACAATGTGATTGTTGTATTCAGTGGTATCGGGTAATCCATTCGGAGAAAGAATGGAAAGCCTGTATGGAGGAAATCACCATACAAGGACGTGGCGGAACGGATTTCAGACCGGTTTTTGAGATGATCCGAAAAGAGCGGGAGAGGGGGGAATTGAAGAAGCTGAAGGCACTGATTTATTTTACCGATGGTGACGGAATTTATCCAAGGCAGCAGCCTGATTATGAGACTGCCTTTGTATTTGTAAAAAAGACAGAAAATATGAAACTTGTGCCGGATTGGGCACAGAAGCTGGTTATCGGCGAAAACGAAAGCTTCTATTGCAACAGATAACCGGTGAAAGGACAAACAATGAACATAGAAGAAGCAAAAAACGAGATTATCCATACTCTTTCTGCCTATTTAAAAAAAGACGGCAGCGGAGCTTATCTGTATCCTTTGGTGCGGCAGCGGCCAATCCTTCTGATCGGTCCACCTGGAATTGGCAAAACAGCGATTATGGAGCAGATTGCAGCGGAATGTAAGGTAGGACTGGTGGCATACACCATTACGCATCATACGCGGCAGAGTGCAGTTGGCCTGCCGAAGATCGTAACCAGAAATTACGGGGAAACTTCTTTTGATATAACGGAATACACCATGAGTGAAATTATCGCGTCTGTTTATGAATGCATGGAGCGGACTGGAAAAAAAGAAGGAATCCTGTTTATAGATGAAATCAACTGTGTGTCTGAGACACTTGCTCCGGCCATGCTGCAATTTTTACAGAATAAGACATTTGGTACCCATAAGGTTCCAGCGGGATGGATCATTGTGGCAGCGGGAAATCCGCCTGCTTATAACAAATCTGTCCGGGAATTTGATATGGTTACCCTGGATCGTGTGAGAAAAATTTCCATACAGGCAGAGCCTGATGTTTGGTTGGAATATGCCAGGAAACAGAATGTGCATGGAGCAATTTTGTCTTATCTTTCTCTGAAAAAAGAGAATTTTTACAGAGTAGAAAATATAGCTGATGGCAAGTTTTTCGTAACTGCAAGAGGCTGGGAAGACTTGTCACAATTGTTGAAAAGCTATGAAGAGCTTCAGGTGCAGATCAGTGAAGAACTTATAGGAGAATTCCTTCAGATGGAAGAAATCGCAAGGGATTTTGCAGGGTATTACAGACTGTATGAGAAGTATAAATCGGATTATCAGATACCGGATATCCTTAGTGGAAGGATTGCAAGGGAACCGTATGAGAACTGCTGTGATATGGCAAAAAGTGCCTCCTTTGAGGAGCGTTTTATAGTGACGGAGATGGTTCTGGAGACGGTAACAGAACAGATAGCAGCTTTCTTGGAAGTGGATGAAAAGACGGAAAAGCTGTATGAAAAGCTGAAGAAGCTGAAGTCTTTTTTACAGGAAAAAAATACGTTAGAGGCTATGGAATCCTTTATCAATTCCAACCGAAAAACCTTAGAAGCGAAGCTGTATACAGAGCTTATGACTGCCAGGGAAGGCGCTAAGGAAGAGGAACAGATCCGGATACTGGAGGAGTATTTCCTTCAGTTAAAAGAACAGCATATTTCCGATGTGGCAGAAGGCATGGAAGTGCTCAGAGGGTTGTTTAAAGAATTTTGCAGGCAACGTGAAAAAGCACTGAAAGAAACCAAAAAAATGCTGGAAAATGCTTTTGGATTCCTGGAAGAATGCTTTGGAGAAGGACAGGAGCTACTGCTCTTCGAAACCGGTCTCACAGGCGAGGACAGATGCAGTACCTTTCTTGCCGGGTATGGATGTACCGGTTACTTTAAGCATTGTGACCTTTTACTTTACCAAAAGCAGGAAAATGCAATGCAGGAGGAGTGTAAGGCATTGCTGAAAGAAATAGATTACTGAGGTAAGGTACCAGAAGTGTATAATGATCAGGAGAGGTATCCCAGACATTATAAATTAGAAAAAGGAGGCGGTTACCATGAGCGAAAATAAGAATCCCAAAAAGAAAAAAGCAGGTGATGTGGTTCTCACTATAGTGCTGATAGCTGCAATCTGTATATTTTGCTATGCAGCCTATAATCTATATCATATTTACACAGAATATAAGAAGGGATCAGATGAGTATAATTCCATCGCCCAAATGGCAGTAACAGAGCGTGACCCGGATCAGGATGCTGAAAAAGCAGAAGAGGCAGGACCGGAAGGCCCTACATTGAAGGCTCCGTTAGAGATTGATTTTGAGTCTCTTCGGAAGATCAATACGGATGTGATCGGCTGGATTTATGTGGAAGCCCTGGATGGTGTCAGTTATCCGGTAGTAAAGGGAAAAGATAATGATGAGTACCTTCATATGACTTATGAGAGGAATTATAATTTTGCAGGAACCATTTTTATCGATTATGAGAACAAGTCGGATTTCAGTGATTGTAATACCCTGGTTTATGGTCACAATATGAAGAATGGAACCATGTTCGGACAGCTGAAGAATTTCAGTAAGGATGATTCTGCATATAATAAGAGTAAGTATTTCTGGATTTTTACCCAGGAGAAAACATACCGGTATGAGATCATTTCTGCTTATACGACTGCAGTGAACAGTGATACATATACGCTGTTTAAGGGACCTGGTCAGGAGTTTGTAGATTATATGAATAAGATCGTTTCCTATTCAGACATTAAGACCACACCAGGGGAACTGGGAGTGGAGGATAAGGTTGTGACTCTTTCTACCTGTACCGGGAATGAGTCTACCCGTTATGTAGTTCAGGGAAAGAGAGTGGACACTCTGGAGACTGCGAAAAAGAGTGACAGTACTGCGCAGAATGCCCAGACGGAGGGAAATAATTAAGCCGGATTGGAGGAATGAATATGAGTAAAGAAGTGGAACGGCTTCAGGAATTGGTTGACAAGTATGATAATATTGTGTTTTTCGGGGGAGCAGGAGTTTCCACAGAGAGTGGAATTCCGGATTTTCGAAGCCAGGACGGGCTTTATAATCAGAAATATGACTATCCTCCAGAGACAATTTTAAGCCATACTTTTTTTATGCGTCATCCGGAGGAGTTTTATCGTTTTTATCAGGACAAGATGCTTTGCGATACTGCGAAGCCAAATAATGCTCATTTAAAGCTTGCCCAGCTGGAGAAGGCCGGAAAGCTAAAAGCTGTAATTACCCAGAATATTGATAATCTGCATCAGATGGCAGGCAGTAAAAATGTTCTGGAGCTTCATGGAAGTGTGTATCGCAATTACTGTATGAAGTGTGGGAAATTTTATGATTTCCAATATATGAAGGGGACAAAGGGAGTTCCAAAGTGTTCCTGTGGCGGAATCATTAAGCCAGACGTTGTCCTTTATGAGGAAGGGCTTGATGATGAGACCATCCGTGCGTCTGTGCAGGCCATCTCCCAGGCACAGGTTCTTATAATAGGAGGAACTTCTCTGGCCGTTTATCCTGCCGCCGGTCTGATCGATTATTTTTCCGGTGAGCATCTGGTGGTGATCAATAAATCGCCTACGCCCAGAGACCGGTATGCAGATCTTCTGATCAAGGAGCCTATCGGACAGGTATTTTCACAGATTAAGGTAAGAGAATAGGAGTTTATTCATAATATGTCAGCAGTTGTTTACGAGGTTGGAGATATTGTTACATTAAAGAAGGGACATCCCTGTGGAAGCAAGGAATGGGAAATCCTAAGGGTGGGTGCAGATTTCCGTCTGAAGTGCATGGGCTGTGGACACCAGATCATGGTGCCGCGGAAGATGGTGGAGAAAAACACCAAAAATCTTCAGAAAAAGGAAAAATAATGCTTTACAGCCTGGAAAAAGTATGTTAGAATCAAAAATCGTGATATATAAATATCCTTGCTCTTTGACAGGCAAAGGGCCAACAGACCATAAGGAGGTAAGACAAGCATGAACAAGTACGAGTTAGCATTAGTTGTTAGCGCAAAAGTTGAAGACGAAGTACGTGATGCAGTAGTTGAGAAAGCTAAAGGATACATCACTCGTTACAATGGCGTTATCACAGAAGTTGAAGAATGGGGTAAGAAGAAATTAGCTTACGAGATTCAGAAAATGCATGAAGGCTTCTACTACTTTATTCAGTTTGAGGCAGACGCACAGTGTCCGGCAGAAGTAGAAAGACATGTACGTATCATGGACAACGTATTAAGATACTTAGTTGTCAGAAAAGACGCATAATCTTTTTGCATAATCGGATTTAGAAAGCACCATTAAGAGCCCGTTCACTTAGCATATTAAGAGAGGTAAGAGAAATGAACAAAGTAATTTTAATGGGACGCTTAACAAGAGATCCTGAGGTAAGATATTCCGCAGGAGAGAATGCACTGGCCATTGCCAGATACACATTAGCGGTAGACAGAAGATTTCGTCGTGACGGAGAAGCAAGTGCGGATTTCATCCCTTGCGTTTCTTTCGGACGTACAGCAGAGTTTGCCGAGAAGTATTTCCGTCAAGGACTGAAGATTGCCGTTACAGGCCGTATTCAGACCGGAAGCTATACGAACCGTGATGGACAGAAGGTTTACACGACAGAGGTTGTTGTGGAGGATCAGGAGTTTGCTGAGAGCAAAGCATCCAGTGACAGTTATGCCGCTTCCCATCCACATACAAGTGCTCCGGAGGCATCCATGCCGAATCCGGGAGCTGCTGCAGAGGGCTTTATGAACATTCCGGATGGCATTGACGAGGAATTGCCATTTAACTAGAGCTAAGCTCTAAAACTGAATAAAACAGGAGGAAAACCAACATGGCTTACAATAATAGAAGCGAAAGACCAGATTCTCCAATGAAGAGAAGAGGCGGCCGCAGAAGAAAAAAAGTTTGTGTATTCTGTGGTAAAGAGAATAACGAAATCGATTACAAGGATGTAGCAAAATTAAGAAAGTACGTTTCCGAGAGAGGTAAAATCCTTCCGAGAAGAATCACAGGAAACTGTGCAAAACATCAGAGAGCTCTGACTGTTGCTGTTAAGAGAGCACGTCATCTTGCAATGATGCCATACATCCAGGACTAATTTGGACGTACCAGCCGCCATCCATAAGGATGGCGGTTTTTCTATCTAATCCTATGGAAAATTCCTCGGAAATCTGTTATACTATATTGAAAAGGCATTTTTACCCCATTGTTATGTAAACAAGCTACCCGAGGTTTGGCAAGTGAGGATAAACTTATGAATAAAAAACTGAAATTCAAGGGATCTATGAAGCAGTTTATGAGGTGGCCCTTATATCTGACAATATTACTGGTATGTCTGAACGTTCTTATTTTTATGATAAGTGTGAAGGCCGGAATTCTTGCAACATTAGGAATTATAGTATATATTGTGGCTGCTCTTTTGCTTACACGTTTTCACAGGCCGATGATCCTGAATGATCTGATTGCATTTGCCAATCAGTATGAATCCCTTGAGAAAAGGCTGTTAGAAGATCTGGCTCTTCCATATGCCATTATGGATGGGAATGGAAGGATGATCTGGTCTAATAAGGTGTTTTCAGAGCTTACCGGGAAAGAACAGCTTTATAACAAGCATATTACTACTATTTTTCCGGAAATCACACCGGAGAAACTACCGGTTCCGGAGAAGCAGGAGATCACGGAAATGAGCATCAGCTTTGGAGACAGAATCTATCGTGTTTCCATGCAGCTGGTAACTATGAAGGATGTAGTAAATGAAGCCCGTATTCTGGAAGATGTAGACACAGATGTAAGTCTGATCGCCATGTTTTTCTATGACGAGACAGAATTACAGGAGTACATTCAGAAGAATGAAGACGATAAGCTGGTAGTAGCTCTGGCATATCTGGATAATTATGAGGAAGCATTAGAAGGTGTTGAGGAAGTAAGACGTTCTCTTCTTCTGGCTTTGATCGACCGGAAGATCACCAAATATTTTTCCAATTTTGATGGTCTTGTGCGCAAGCTGGAGAGAGATAAGTATTTTCTGATCATGCGTCAGAGCTCACTGGAGGCTCTTGAAGAGCAGCGCTTCCATATCCTGGAGGAAGTTAAGACAGTTAATATCGGTAATGAAATGGCAGTTACTTTAAGTATTGGAGTGGGACTGAATGGGGCCAATTATCTTCAGAATTATGAGTATTGTCGTATTGCCATTGAGATGGCACTGGGACGTGGTGGTGATCAGGCCGTGGTTAAGAACGGTGATGCCATCAGTTATTTCGGTGGAAAGTCTCATCAGCTGGAGAAGAATACTCGTGTGAAGGCTCGTGTAAAGGCCCAGGCTTTGAAGGAATTTATGAGTACCAAGGATCGTGTTGTGGTTATGGGACATAAGATCACAGATGTGGATGCACTTGGTGCCGCAATTGGTATTTACCGGGCGGGTAAGACCCTTGGAAAGCCTGTGCATATTGTGGTAAATGATCCCACAACATCCATCCGTCCGTTGATGGCAGGTTATATTAATAATCCGGATTATGAGCCGTCTATGTTTGTGGATTGTGCCCAGGCCAAGGAACTGGTGGATAACAATACCGTTGTTGTAGTGGTGGATACCAATAAGCCAAGCTATACAGAGTGCCAGGATCTTCTTTATATGACCAGAACCATTGTGGTACTGGATCATCACAGAAGAGGAAGTGAGGTAATTCAGAATGCCGTTCTTTCTTATGTAGAGCCATATGCGTCCTCTACCTGCGAGATGGTTGCTGAGATTCTTCAGTATTTTGCAGAGGATCTGAGACTTCACAGTCTGGAAGCAGACTGTCTGTATGCCGGTATGGTCATTGATACCAATAACTTTACCACACGTTCCGGTGTGCGTACCTTTGAGGCTGCTGCTTACCTTCGAAGAAACGGTGCGGATATTACCAGAGTGCGTAAAATGCTTCGGGATAATATTGATGCATATAAGGCAAGAGCAGAGGTTGTGCGTACTGCCCAGATCTACAGGAATTGTTTTGCTATAGGAAGATGCCCAAGCGAAGGGCTTGAGAGTCCTACTGTTGTAGGTGCGCAGGCAGCCAATGAGCTTCTGAATATAGCAGGTGTGAAGGCATCCTTTGTGCTGACTCCATATAATAATGAGGTTTATGTAAGTGCCCGTGCCATTGATGAGGTCAATGTGCAGGTTATGATGGAGAGAATGGGCGGCGGCGGTCACCTGAATATTGCCGGAGCCCAGGTAAAGGCTTCTGAGGATGAAACAGAGCATATGATCAAAGATATTATAGATCAATTATACCAGGAAGGGGAATTTAAAGAATGAAAGTTATTTTATTAGAAGATGTGAAATCTCTTGGAAAAAA